>JAGLDK010000067.1 GCA_023145615.1 Ichthyobacteriaceae bacterium
ACAATTACAAATGGTTAATTATTCCATTTAAGAGTTTCCATTATTTTAATCACATCTTTTTTAATATAATTAACAGCCGGAGCCAACGAATCGGCATTTGGTGCAGTAAAAAAATATAACGATCCTGAAACTATATTATCAACACTATCGGTTACATAAAATTGTAAATTAGATGCTGCGTCTCCTGTAACTTCAAATAGAGTACCATAAGTTTTTTGTTCTGCATTTGCATACGGACGTTCAATAATTCCACTTGCTTTTACGGTATGCTTGTATGTTAATTTATGTATTTCATCAATCAACAATTTACTATCTCCATTAATGTGTTTATATGTTAAATGCACGGTTGCTTTCATATTTGGATACTTAATATTTAACCAACCTTTATCATTAACATTATGCTTTGTAAAATTATTTCTTTCGAAACTAAAACGTGTAGTATTAAGATTTTCATACACAGCATCGGGGTACTCTAATCTAACATTTCCCTTCGGACGTGGATAAACATTATCGTTACAAGATGTAAACAGCACTACTCCTACCAAAACAAAACAAGTACTTGTAAACTTTACAGTTTTAAATAAAACTTGCTTTTGCAATATGCTATAAATACTACTCTTCATCTTTAATAGTTATTTTAATTTGCTTGATGCGCTTGTTATCTAAAGCCTCAACAGTAAAAATATAATTCGAAAAATTAATCTCATCTCCTAAACTCGGAAATCCACCAGCTAACTCTAAAACCATTCCTGCTAAAGTGTCCGACTCTCCTTTCGAGTTCTCAAAAACATCCTCGTTTTTGATATCAATTATTCTATAAAAATCTTTTAAATTGGTTTTACCTTCAAAAGAATAATTATTATTATCAATTTTAGAGTATGAAATTTCATCAACATCAAATTCATCACTAATATCTCCTACAATTTCTTCAATAACATCTTCTAAAGTAATTAAACCCGATGTTCCACCGTACTCATCAACAACAATAGCAAGGTGTATTTTTTTGTCCTGAAAATCTTTTAATATATCATCTAACTTTTTATTTTCTGGAACAAATATGGCAGGTTTAACAAGTCGAGACCAATTAAATTTACTATCCGCATTTATATGAGGAAGTAAATCTTTAACATACAACAATCCCTTAATATTATCTAAATCTTTACGATAAACAGGCAACCTAGAATAACCGTTAGATAGTATTTCTTTCAACACAAAATCAAAATCTTCGGCCTGATTAATTGCAAACATATCAATACGTGGTTGCATTATTTGCTTGGCATCGGTATTACCAAAATTAACAATACCCTCTAAAATTTTTTGTTCTTTAGGTGATGTACTTGAATCGTCGAGTGTAATTTCAAGAGCATGTTCAAGATGAGATACTGATATATTACTTTCATTTTTCTTTAATCGGCGTTCAATAACACTCGATGCTTTTAATAAAGGTAGACTGATAAAACGAAAAATAGGAATTAATATTTTAAACGGTTTCGACATGAAACGTGCGAAATTCAAAGCATTTATGTTGGCGTATATTTTAGGCACAACTTCTCCAAACATCAATATTAAAAACGTAATACCAACTACTTGAATTAAAAATGCAGTTAATCCATCAAAGTAAATTGAAATTATTTTATCGGAAAGAAAAGTTGTAAAAAGCACTATGGCAACATTTACAAAGTTATTTGCTATTAATATAGTAGCCAATAATTCGTCGGGTTTATCAAGTAACTTTATAACAGTATCGTCATTAGCATTCAACGATTCGTGTGCTTTATCAATATCAGTAGGACTAAGAGAGAAAAAAGCAACTTCAGCACCCGAAACAAGTGCAGAAACAACCATCAGTATAACAAGTGATATAACATTTAATACTAAAACAAAATCAATAGAATTAAATAGTGCAACAATAAAATTTGTGGGTTCGGGATCCAATTGTATTTTTTTAATAGTTAATTAATGCAAAAATATAATTTTTAGATGATTTGCAATGTTTCTAAGCCTAATAATGACGAACAATGTATGGTAATTATTAATTGAATCTAAGATTTAAAAAGTTCAGCATTTTATTAAAAAAACCACACACATTAATTTAAACACTAATCAACTTACACACAACATATTAACTTAAATGTAAGTTATCATCTACTAACATAGTATAAAAATAAATAATTAAACTAACTTTTTTGATGGCATTAAATAATGGTTAATTTTTAATTGTAGGTGATTAATTATCTAGTACCTATATATACTCGTTAATTTAATTTTTTGTACACAAATAAATGTGTCATGACACTTATTGCAAATATTGCTGTAATATATAGGCAGTACTCCACAAAAATAAAATCACACTATTTTAAGCTAAATACACTAAACAAATACCTTTCAAGATAAGATGTATTAAGTACACTAACGTATTTAATATGTTGATGTACTACTAAATTAGTATTGAATAAAAAAAACATCAAAATAAAATAATATGACGAACAGCGAATTGTAAAAGCACAATTTTAAAAAATACAATCTAAAAAACTTGATGCTACACAACACACCTGACTACAATTTTACACAAAAACACTAAAAACACATAACAGCTCACACATATAAACATTAATAAAATTACAGGATCAAATATTGCATTAATCTAAACAGCAATTATATACATTAAAAACCTCTTTACAAACACATGAAAAAAGTGTATTTTAAGCTGATACATTGGCATTATATCAGCTCAAAATACTAAAGTATTGGTAATGAACGTAAAATAAATATAAATTTCGTATTTTAGATTTTCGTATTTATCAGAAAATCATATATTTGCACGCCGAAAAAGGGTCAAAAAATTGCAAAACAAAAAAACACAACAATAAAATGACAAAAGCTGATATTGTAACGAGCATTTCTGATAATTTAGGAATGGACAAAAATGATGTTCAAAACATTGTAGAGTCTTTTATGGACGAGGTAAAAGGAGCGTTAGAAGTTGGAGAAAATGTTTATCTTAGAGGATTCGGAAGTTTTATCATTAAAAAGAGAGCTGAGAAAACTGGAAGAAATATTTCTCAAAACACAACTATTAAAATTCCTGCTCATAATATCCCAGCTTTCAAGCCTTCAAAAGTTTTTGTTGAAGGTGTGAAAACAAAAGTTAAAGTAGAGGAAGTTTAATTAGAAAAAAAAATTATTTTTGCAGTGCTTAAATAATTAATTGAGCTTAGAGTAAAAGTGAACTGAATTTTTAATTTATAAATACTATTTATTATGCCAAGTGGTAAAAAAAGAAAGAGACATAAGGTAGCGACTCACAAACGTAAGAAACGTATGAGAAAGAACAGACACAAGAAAAAGTAATTTCTTGACTTATGTTAACGTAAGAAGCATACAAGTGCACCCTTTTACAAGGGTGCTTTGTTTGTTTTAGAACATTACCATATTTTACAGTATGGATTTAGTACCAAATATACATGAGAACAATAGTTCTTAAACCTTACTAAACCTGGTATTAACATTTTTTTGTGACAAATTATTGATCACAAATAATAATAAAAAAATTGAAGAATGGATAATGAAATTATTATTCGTTCCGGCTCAAAGCAAGTAGATATAGCTTTATTAGAAGAGGGTAAACTTACTGAGTTACACTCTGAAGATCACGATATATCGTTTGCTGTAGGCGATCTTTATTTGGGAAAAGTAAAGAAGCTTGTTCCGGGTTTGAATGCCGCATTTGTTGATGTTGGCTACGAGAAAGATGCTTTTTTGCACTATCATGACCTAGGACCGTCGGTACGATCATTATTAAAATTCGTCAAAAATACTCAATCAGGTAAGCAACACAATTCGTTATTTAACAATTTCGATTTTGAAGAGGAAATACACAAAGATGGAAAGATTGACAAAGTACTACAGTCAGGACAAAACATCTTAGTACAAATAGCAAAAGAACCTATATCTACTAAAGGTCCAAGAATTAGTTCGGAAATTTCTTTGGCAGGTAGATACATAGTTTTAGTACCTTTTTCTAACCGTATATCAGTATCTCAAAAGATACGTAACCGAGAGGAAAAAGACAGATTACGAAGACTTATACAAAGCATTAAGCCCAAAGGCTTTGGAGTAATAATTCGTACGGTGGCTCAGGATAAAAAAGTAGCAGAACTAGACGAAGACATGACTAACCTACTGAAAAAGTGGGACATGACTTTTAAAGCTATTAAAAAAGAAAATCCACCTACACGAGTTTTAGGAGAACTGGATCGTGCAACAGCAATATTGAGAGATATTTTTAACGATTCATATAAAAGTATTATAACCGACGACGAGGCTCTTTATTTGGAAGTTAGAAACTACTTAAGTAGAATAGCTCCAGAAAAAGAAGATATAGTACAATTATACTATAGCAAAGTGCCAATTTTTGAAAAATTTGGTATTGAGCGTCAAAAGAAAATCCTTTTCGGAAAATCGGTTTCCATGAGTAAAGGAGCGTACCTGATTATTGAACATACTGAAGCTTTGCATGTTGTTGATGTGAATAGTGGCAATAGAGCCAACTCTAAAGAGTCGCAAGAAAACAATGCATTGGAAGTAAATTTAATATCGGCTACCGAAATTGCTCGTCAGCTTCGTTTACGCGATATGGGAGGTATTATTGTAGTTGATTTTATTGACCTACATACAGCTGAAAATAAAAGAAAATTATTCGATCATTTGAAAGAACAAATGAAAGATGACAGAGCAAAACATAAGATTTTGCCACCTAGTAAGTTTGGATTAATACAAATAACCCGACAAAGAGTTAGACCCGAAACTAACATTAAAACTAGAGAACCAAACCCTGATGGAGAGGGTGAAGTTGAAGCGCCAATATTAATAATAGATGAAATTAAAACATCTGTTGATAGAATTATAGCAAAAGGAAAACACAGCGGTATTACTATTAATACCCATCCATTTGTTGCAGCGTATTTAACTCAAGGATTTCCATCGGTACGTTTTAAATGGTTTTTAGAAACAAAAAAATGGATAAAAATCCTTCCTCGTGATGCTTATCAATACCTTAACTATCAGATATTTGATGGTGATGGCGAAAGAATAAAAATTTGATGAAAAAAGACCGATTTGATTTATAATCAAGTCGGTCTTTTGTTTTTAAGATGCCATACAGTAAGAAATACCCTACTTTTAGTTTTCTCAAACACAATTAATGCTACTATATTTACTTAAATACATGGTGTTTTTATAAAAATATTAAAATATAATTCAATAAAATTATATTATTAACTAATCATTTACAAAGCATATAGCATAATTAATATTTCAACAAAAACATATACACCAACTATCTAAACTACTATTCTATAACAATTGAGTTATCTCTGTTTTAAATAAATACACATGGTGCTATACATCATTAATTAAGCTGTAATAAAGTTATATAAGTAAGTTAGTAAGTATAATAATTATGTAAATAATCACACTGAGTTTGCTAAAACGCTAATTATTTGTACTTTAGACTCGTTCCCAAAATAAAATATTGGGGATAGTACTTAATTTAGCCCTAAAATTTCATTAAGTTCTAATTTTCAACCCTAAACCAAAACAAAAAACTATGGTAAGAATTAGCTACAATCTAGGTGGGAGGCTCTTCACCGAAATAATCAGTGCAAGAAGACAAAAAATCTCAGGTGAGATGCTTGAATCTATTGATACTGTTTATGTTTTTAAACGTGAGCGTACATTATCAGGAAAACTTGCTAAAAGATTTATTAAGAAATTACAACGAAAATTATCTTAATAAATAAACCTTTTTAACTTCAAACTCTTTGTTTACAAGGAGTTTTTTTATGCCGTAATTTTAACAGAACACTCCTAAATTCAATAATATCTGAACTTCAACTAGTATAAATATCATTTTTTTATACACTAGCAATAAACTATTATTAAGCCAAAATGTAAATTCAAAACTTACTTAATTACAAATAGTTAACTATTTAAATAAAAAACTAAAAGCGTACTAAGTACACTAAGCATGTAATACTTTATCATAAAATTCACACTTTAAAATTTAAATTAAAACCAGACAAAGGCTTAATTATACACTAACCTAATACAAGCAAATTAACAGCCTAAAAACAATAAAGGACATACTAGTCTTAATAACATCTATTAAGCGGCTTAAATCTTTCTAAAAACACATACACCTAATTCAAATACAGCAATTACTTATTACAAAACACAAACATCAGATTAACATCAAATCAAAATCAATAAAAAAACGGTTAAAGAAACTATTTCTTTAACCGTTTATATTTGTTTACTGTTAGTAATTTATAACTCTAACAGTATATTATTAATATGTTGCTACAAAACCAATAATTCTTATTTTTTAAAATCGTTAGCCTTCTGAAGCTTATCAATCGATCCTATATCAAACCAATATGTATTTTCAACTATTTGATTTTTTATGGTTTTTGTTTTTGCAATTTCTAAATACAAAGGAGTTAACGAAAACTTTCCTTCGGTAGGTAAATAATTAAAAACGTTGGTACTAACTACATGTACAGCTCCAAAAGGCATAGCAATGTAATTATCAACCTTATTACTCCACTTATATTCGTTTGTTAAAGTATTACGCCATCCGCATAAAACATTATTACTATCCCAAATAAATTCTCGGGTAGATGTACGTGGAAAAGAAGCCAAAGTTACCAAACAATCACTTTCAATATGCTTATTCCATAAGTCCGAAACATCAATATCAGTTAAAATATCTCCATTATAAATTAATATATCTCCTTCATCAAAATACTTCTTAGCATTTACTAAACCTCCTCCAGTTTCAAGTATATCTTCTTCGTAGGAAATTATAATATCAGCATCAAAATTTTTACTTTTTAAAAACAACTCAACCTGATTGGCAAAATAATGAGTATTAACAACAATTTTTTTAAAACCACTTGCAATTAATTTATCAATAATCAACTCTAAAATTGGCTTACCCCAAACTTCAACAAGTACTTTAGGCTTATTATTTGTTAATGGTTGCAACCGTGTACCTAACCCGGCAGCAAAAACTATTGCTTGTTTTATCATTTTAGTTTATAAATTACACTATAATATTTTTGAAATAAATGGACAACTAATATTGCTACAATATTATGAAATACAGATGAAATTACATCTTAAAAATCAACACAAAAAAAGCCGAATTACTAAGTTTTAAATCTTAATAATTCGGCTTTTAATATGTTATGTTTTAACAACTAAAACTAGTCAATATTATAATCTTCAACCATAATATTTTGTTCAATATGGTGAATATTAATTTTAATATTAAAACGCTCTTTTAAGTGTTTTGCCAAATGCTCGGCACTATAAACCGAACGATGACGTCCACCTGTACATCCAAAATTAATCATTAAACTTGTAAACTCTCTGTTAATATAACGCTCAATAGCCTTATCAACAACAGTGTAAACCGAGTCTAAATGTATTTTCATGTCCTCTTCTTTATCTAAGAAATCAATTACAGGTTGATCTCTTCCAGTAAGTTGTTTATAAGGCTCGTATCTTCCTGGGTTATGTATCCATCTACAATCGAAAACAAATCCACCACCGTTACCCGATGTATCTTGTGGCAATCCTTTTTTATAAGAAAAACTTGTAATAGTTACATTTAAAGTTTCAGGATTATTAATATTTAATAATTGCTCCGACTCTGTAATGCTACGTAACGCCTTTTTTAAATGCGGAATATCTAAATCAAGAGTAACATTATCAAGTATCCATTTCATGTTTTTTAAAGCATAAGGAATACTTTTTAGGAAGTGAGCTTTTTTCTCATAAAATCCACGGTATCCGTAAGCTCCCATTGCTTGCATTATTCTAATAAGAACAAATGGATAAAACTCATTCTTAAATTTTATTGAATCAATATCGATGTAATTTTTTGCCGATTGAATATAAATTTCAATCATTTCCTCTCGCATTTCCTGAGGAATATCAGCCTTTCCATCGTACAACATCGACGCTAAATCGTACTGTAAAGCACCCTTACGTCCACCCTGATAATCAATAAACCATGGCTCACTCTCTTTATTAAACATTATGTTTCTACTCTGAAAATCTCTAAACAAGAAATAATCCGAATCAGTAGCACATAAATAATCAATTAACGTAGCAAAATCATTTTCTAAATCTTGCTCGTTAAAAGGCACATTTGCCAATTTCAGAAAGTAATATTTAAAATAACTTAAATCCCATTGCATCGATTGTCTGTCGAAAGACTCACGTGGATATGCAAAAGAATAATCTAAACCACTATGTGCTTTAGTTTGAAATTCTGGAAGTTTTTCAATTACCTTTTTTAAATGATTATATAAAAAAGCATTGTAATTGTCCTCTCCCCTATGACGTTCAATTAAAGAAAAGAAAGTTTCGTTTCCTAAATCTTCTTGAAGATATATATGATACTGAAGGTTATCACAAAAAATTTCAGGCACATTCAATCCTTTATTTCTAAAATGCTTACTGTATTCTATAAACGCTAAATTCTCTTTATAATCATCGTTATAGACTCCAATAGCCGACTGAATTCCATCAGACAATCTGTAATATTCTCTATTAGAACCCGACTGAGGAAGTTTTTCTATTGAAAATGGAGATGTTTTAAATTGATTTTCAAATAATTCTTTTAGTAATCTTTCTTTATCTGTAAACATATCGTCGCTTATTGCGTTAATTTCTTCTTCTATTAAGGTATTTAAAGCTTCATTCATATATTAGCAATTAGGTTGTTAAAATTAATGGCTGTTTTAATCTTAATAATAAAATATCATTAAAAAAATATGCTACTACTAAAACTTTAGGGTTAAAAACATGCATCAATATATATTTTATATAAATTACAAAATAAACATCGATATTCTGCCATCTTTCAAGGTAAAAGTAATACTAACATTTATTGTAGTCAAATTAATACAAATGAAATTTTACATTATTAACGTAATATATTTTAAAATACTATAATATCATGTTGTAATTGCAATTTTAACTCAATTAAAGCACGAGATTTTTCGCATATTTGTAAAAAATATAATTTTCTAACAAATTACGTTATTTATAAAGTCGTTATTGTCAAAATAATCAAAAATATTAAAACACATTATTAATGCAATCATTAGGAGAACATATATTAATAGAGTTGTATGGATGCGACATAAATTTGATTGACGACACCGAAAAATTAGAATCAGTAATGCTTGAATCTGCAAAAATTGCAAATGCAACTGTAGTAAAATCGGTGTTTCATAAATTTGCTCCACAAGGAGTAACAGGAGTTATTGTTGTTGAAGAAAGTCACTTTGCCATTCATACTTGGCCCGAACATGGCTATGCGGCTGTTGATTTATTTACTTGCTCTGAAGTAATGGATTATAATGCTGCTTACTTGTTTTTAGTTGAAAAATTAGAAGCAAAAAAACACGAATTCAAGAAAGTATTAAGAGGAGAAAAAGTGATGGCAATTACGGAGTAAGTAATATTAATGGTTAATTACCAATGGTTAATTATCAATTTAACACTCTGAAAACCAGCAATAAAAACATCAAATAACTACAACCCTTCTTACACTTTACTAACATACAGCATGCTACTGCAAAAGCAACAAACTATTAAGAATACCAAACATAAAAAAAACCTGCAAACCGTATTTATTTTATCAAACGATAAAACAACTCAGCTTGCAGGTTTTTAAATATTATATTTTATTTAGCACAATAAAAAAGCTGCATTACAAACACAAACTAAACAAGTGCCTAATAAATATTAAGCTAAAATAGCAGCAATACCAGGAAGTAATTTTCCTTCTAAAGACTCAAGCATAGCTCCACCACCTGTAGATACGTAACTTACTTTATCAGCAAATCCGAATTGTTTTACAGCAGCAACAGAATCTCCACCTCCTACTAATGAGAAAGTACCGTTTGCAGTAGCTTCAGAAATATACTCTCCTAACTGAATAGTTCCGTTAGCAAATTTCTCCATTTCAAATACTCCTAAAGGACCATTCCAAAGTACAGTTTTAGATGCTAAAATAACTTCTTTAATTTCCTTCATTGATTCAGGACCATTATCAAGAGCCATCCAACCATCAGGAATTTCATTTGAAAGAACAACTTTAGTGTTTGCATCATTCGAGAATGCATCAGCAGCTAAAACATCAGCAGGAAGGTAAATTTTAACACCTTTATCTTCAGCTTTCTTTAACAAATCTAAAGCCAACTCTAATTGCTCATCTTCAACTAAAGAAGAACCAATTTTACCACCTTGTGCTTTTACAAAAGTAAATACCATACCACCACCAATAATGATGTTATCAACAGTATCAAGCATTTTTTCGATAATAGTAATTTTAGAAGAAACTTTAGCTCCACCTAGTACAGCAGTAATAGGGTGCTCTCCTTCTTTAAGTACTTTATTAATACTTTCAATTTCTTTAGCTAATAAAGCTCCGAAACATTTGTTTTCAGGAAAAAATTGAGCCATTACAGTAGTTGATGCATGTGCACGGTGAGCTGTACCAAATGCGTCGTTTACGTAAATATCTCCAAGTTTAGCTAATTCTTTCGAAAATTCAACATCTCCATTTTTTTCTTCTTTATGGAAACGTAAGTTTTCAACTAATAAAATTTGCCCTGGCTTTAAAGCCTCTGCTTTAGCTACAGCTTCAGCACCAATACAATCATCAGCAAAAAGAACCTCAGCTCCCATAACTTCAGCAACTCTGTTTTGAATGTGCTTTAACGAAAATTTTGCTTCAACTCCTTTTGGACGTCCAAGGTGAGACATTACAACTGCACAACCTCCATCAGCTAAAATCTTTTTAATTGTTGGAGCAGCTCCTAAAATACGAGTATCATCTCCTATCTCGAATTTATCATTCAATGGCACGTTAAAATCTACACGTACTACTGCTCTTTTTCCTGCAAAATTAAACTGATCTAATGTTTTCATATTTATTGTTTTTTATTCAGACTTACTCTGATGTGTTTCAAATTTTGAACTACAAATTTAGTTGTTAAATACAATTAAGAAAACAATAAGTGTACTTTTTACATTTACTATGTAAAATACTTATAAAAACATTAAAAAATTACTAATATACTTCTGTTAACCTATTTAATTTCAAACAATTAAAACATTAATGAAAGTTTACCCGTATTAAAAAAATACAGTCATTAATCAAAGCACTTGATAAAACTTAAAAAATAATAAACATTACAAACAGTAATACTTTGCTAGTAAATGCAGGTATTTTGTAAAATTCAACATCACCCCCCTATCTTTTAACGAGAGATTGTATTATTTTAATGCAAAAACAAGAACCACCCCCTTTAAAAATAGAGATGTTAAATAATATTTTCATATATTTAATAATCAAACACTTATATAAACAATAATAAATACATTATGACAAAACACTTAATTGCACTTATTATTATTGCAACTTCAAATATATATACTAAAATTTACGCTCAAGAAATAGAAGATTCAACCGTTACAAATTCAACTTTAAATATCGGAGCCGACTTAACAACCCGATATATTTGGAGAGGTTTAAACTTCAGTAAAAACACTGCAGCAATTCAGCCTTCAATTGAATATTATTTTAAAGGGTTATCTATTGGAACTTGGGGATCTTACTCTTTAGGAGAAGTAGGAACTCAGGAAGTTGACATTTACGCTTCGTTTACTTTTTTAAACAATAAATTAACATTTGGATTAACTGATTATTTTTTTCCTGATGAAATAAACTCTAATCCAGTAAAATATTTTAGTTACGAAAATCCACAAACTGGTCATGTTTTCGAAGCAAGTTTACAATATAACGGAACAGAAAAACTACCCTTAACTTTATTAGTTGCAACAAATTTTTACGGAAACGATAAAGAATTAAAGAACAATAACAATAATAACTACTCAACTTATTTAGAGCTTGGATACTCATTTAAAATAGCAAATATTGATGCAAATGCTTTTGTGGGCGGGGTTTTAAGCGAAAGTAATTATTATGCTACAAAAAAAGCAGAAGCAACAAATGTAGGACTGTCTTTTAAAAAAGAAATTGCTTTAACTCAAAATTATGCAACCAAAATAAACTCTACATTTATATTTAACCCCAATACCGAACAAGTGTTTTTAGTATTTATTTTGTCGATATAACATAATTGTCAATGGTTAACTACCTCATATCTGTATAATATAATTAGTTTAATTTTTAGTTTACATAAAACTTAACAACTCTATTACAAAACCACTGACTTAGTTATTTTAACTTTCAAAACACATGTTTTCAAAAAAAGCCACAAAGATTACAATAATCTTTGTGGCTTTTTAATATTTCTATGTATAGAGTATTAAATTGATAATTATATATTGTTAATTGACAATTTAACGGAGTGTTGTAGATTTAAATAACAGCCGATTCTAAAAACTCTAAAGTTCTATTTTCTGCATCCATTTCGGCTTTAATTCCTAACGGCAACGTAAATTGATTTCTAATATGTCCGAAAGAAAATCCATACGACGCAGGAATTGTAAGATCCTTTGTATTATCATCTAACATCTCATCAACCGACAACGACAACTCGTCTTCTGGCTTATTAGCACCTGTAAAAATTCCGATAGCTACTCCTTTAGCCGAACCAATATTACTTGCCTGATTTAACTGAATTAGCATTCTATCAATTCGGTACGGAGCCTCTCCTACATCTTCAATAAACAATAATTTATCGTTTAAATCGGCACCCCATTTTGTACCCACCATTGATGCTACCAAAGTTAAATTACCACCAATTAGTCTACCTACAGCCTTTCCTTTATTTAAAATACGAGGTTTAAAAGCATCTTTATTTTCTCCAAGTTCATCATTATCTTTACTAGGATAAACTTTTGGAGGAATATTAGCCGACATTATCATCTTTTCGAAATACTTTTTAGAGTACTCCGAAAAAGTTGAAGAAGCAACTGGACCATGAAAAGTAACTAAACCAGTAATTTTATTTATTGCCAAATGCAAAGCAGTAATATCGCTATAACCAATAAAAACCTTCGGATTCTTTTTTATTAAATCGAAATCAATTAATGGCAATAAACCCGTACAACCATAACCACCACGAGCTGCCCAAATTCCATCAACATCTTTATCGGCAAACATATCGTGCAAATCGTTAACTCTTTCTTCTTTCGATCCGGCAGTGTAACCCCTTGCTTTACGTATGTTTTTAGATAGTTTAACTTTAAAACCTAAACTTTCAATATTACTTATTGCCTTTTGCAAACCATTGTAACTAATAAAACTACCCGGAGTAATTAAACCAATTGTATCTCCTTTTTTAAGAGCCTTTGGTTTAATTATTTTTGGACTATCAGCTTTATTTACTGATGTGTTTACTGATGTGTTTTCAGATAAATTTTCGGTAGTAAGTTGTTTCGATTCGGCATTAGAATCAATTGAAAGAAACGTTGAGGCAACAGTTGCAGCACCCAATTTTTTAAAAAAATTCCTTCTTTCCATAGTATATTTTATATAATCTATTATTTTTAATTGAAGTATATGCAATAACACTTATAGTAAACACCCAAAAATAAGCGCCCAAAATAAATACTAATTACAATTCTGTAAATTTATACAAATAGCATTAAAAACAAAATGACCAATTCCGTAATCAGAATTGGTCATTTTGTTTATTTAAAAAGATGTGATATTACTTATTCATACCTAATTTAGCTTTCAAAGCAGATAAATCGGTTTTAGCTTTTACCGAACTCTCTCCAGCTAATGCATTATCAATTTCATCGTCTAACGATTTAGATTCGTTTGCAATATCTCCATAAGCCTCGGCTAACGCTTCTTCTTCGGCAACTTTGTCTTTCATTCTTTCAAGCATACTAACCGTTGAGCTCGAATCGATATTAGACATTTGCTTGTTTATATTTTTAGTAGCAGTACTAACTTTAACACGAGCTTTTAATGTACGTAATTCGTTTTCGAAAGTAGAAATTTGCTTTTTAAGTGCCGAAATTTTTCTACTCATTTGCGAAACATTATTCTCAAACTTCTCCATTTCGGTATTAGATTGAATAGCCGATTGGTCGAAATCTTCTTTTTTAGTTAAAGCTTCCGTTGCCAATCTTTCGGCCTGATCCATTTCCATTTCTCCACTTTCAGCTCTTTTTAAAAGTAAAATAGCTTTACTTTCATAATCTTTCGATTTCGACTTACTAGTATTATAATCGTTTCTCGATCTAATTGCTAAAGCTTTAATTTCGGCTAATGCCTTTAATGCCGACTCTAAATCTTTCTTTAAATCTCTAATACCCTGCTCTGTCATTTTAATAGGGTCTTCTAATTTATCAATTGCAGAATGTGCCTCTGCAGTTCCAATATTGAATATTCTTTTAAATATGTTCATTTCTTTTTATTTTAATGTTTATAAAATTGTGTTATTAATAAAGTATAGGTAAAGCTCTTAATTTTTCGAGAACTTAATAAGCTCATCAGAATACTCACTCAACAACAAACTCAACGAGTTTAAAGAACCTTCAAGCTCATTTAAATCTAAGTTTTCTACCTGAAGTGTATCTCTAAAAATAACTTTATCACCTTCTTCGTCTAAAGCAAAAGCTCCATGTATAATATCTCTATTTTTCTGTAAAAGACTTTTAAATACCTCAATATTATCTTCCTTTAAAGTAAACAGATATTGCTCGATAATTAAAATAGGTGCGGCAACTCCCAAAAAAAGATTAGTTATTCCATCTTCTTCTTTTTCTACCACATAAACTCCTTCTTCTTTATCAAACTTTACTATTCTGTAATTAAGTTCGGTTAAGTACTCTCCTACTTTTGCTAAACCTGAATTTTCCATTATTAATTAATTAGGGTTATTAAAATTTTAATTAAAAATATAATTTTAAACTGAATGAAACCAATCTATAATAGATAAATTAATTATAAAACAATTAGTATTTGTAATCAAAAATAGCACTCTAAAAATATTATACTAAAATATTTTGCCAACAGCACAAGTAAAAACTAAAATAAACTTACACGTAAAAAATACATAAACATATTTTTTAGTTTTTAATTACTACCTTTGCTAAAAGTACATTGCAAATGTACATTAAAAATACATTAATGCAAATAATATTAGCAATATGTCGTTTATAGGAAAAAATATCCGCAAAATAAGATCCGTAAAAAAGCTTAGTCAAACTGCTTTTGCTGAATTATTCGAGCTTTCAAGAGCTTCAGTAGGCTCTTACGAAGAAGGAAGAGCTGAACCAAAAATAGATAACATCATTGAAATTGCTAAATATTTTAGCATAAATATTGATTCTATCCTTAAAAAAGAACTTTCGGTTAACGAAATAAGTGGTTTTGAGCTTATTGATCCTAAAATGACTTCAGAAAACGGAAACAATCTTACTCCATCTGATAAAATACCCGAAAACACAGTTCCTATTTTAACATCCGATAATATTGCGGAGTTTTTAAAGAACCCAGAAAACATAACTGATAAAATTGAAATTCCTAAAAACATACCAAAAAGTACGTCGGTTGCATTTGTGCAGAACAACAATACAATGCAGGTAAATAACGAAGGAATTGATTACGGCGATATATTATTTGGATCGGAAATGCCTATTGATTTTATTTTCGATGGATATATTTATATGATATTATTAAACAACGAAATACTTGTAAGAAAGGTTATTAAAAAAGAAAATTTATTTATTTTTAAATCTATTAACAAAAATCAACAACCTATAATTGTAAAGGCCGATGATATAAAGTTAATTTATAAGATAGAAGGCATTACCAAAAGCAACATCAATCATTTTATTGATTAAAATTTCAATAATGGATTTTCATTAATAGTTAATTATTTTGCACAAAAAAACACCAATTAGTAAATTTACTAATTGGTGTTTTTTTATATAAAAAGTTTTACAAGTAAATATTATATACTTGGAAAACCATCAAGTGCAAGAAATTTAACTTCTCCCATTGCATTAAATAAAGGATAACCCTGAGATACGAAGTTTACAACTCCACCCTGAATATCAATAACATTTTTATAACCATACTCTTTTAAAGTAAGCTGAGCCATTGAACTAATTCCACTTTTTACGCAATACAAAACAAATTTTGTATCAGGATTTGGCCATAAAGTTGTAACATCAGTTTCAAGAGCACCTCTATCAACATTAATTGCACCTTTTAAATGCCCTGCCATAAACTTATCGTAAGGACGTAAATCAATAATTACTACATCCTCGTTCTGATCAACATAATCAAGAGTTTCGGCTGGAGTTAAATGGTTTGCTAAAGCAATAAATGGGTTAATAATTTCTGGTTTTGTTTTCATTTTCGTGTAATTTAATAATTATATATTGCGGTTTTTATTTTTTATTTTTCTCGTACCCTTCATCAATAATCAAATCTTTAGAGTTTGCTCCCATAACTGCAAGTTCATCGGCTCTTTCGTTTTCTGGATGACCCGAATGACCTCTTATCCATCTAAGTTTTACATGATGTTTACGGTAAATTTCTAAAAACCTTTTCCATAAATCAGAATTGGTTCTGCCTGCAAAGGCTTTTTTCTCCCATCCGTAAACCCATCCTTTTTCAACCGAATCAACAACATATTTCGAGTCGGACCATACAACAACTTCAGATGTACTCTTTAGAGTTTCAAGTGCAACTATAACAGCTAATAATTCCATACGATTATTGGTAGTTACCTTAAAACCTTTGTACAATTCTTTTCTATGCTTTTTATCAGCAGTTTCAAGTATTGCTCCGTAACCTCCTCTACCTGGATTGCCCTTAGCAGCTCCATCGGTATAAATATTTATTATCATGATGTCGGGTTTCAAAATTTCATGCAAAAGTAATACTTAATTAATAAAACATCATGAGTATTATTTTTTTATAACATGACAAATATTAGGTGTTCTAAATTTGAAATGTTATAATATTATACTCATCAATTAATAGCGCATATCGCAAACGTAATACCTTAAATAACAAAATGTTATAAACAATCATTTAATTTAATTTTTACATATCAATTAAATGATTACGAGATATTAAACCACTATATTATATTTTTTATCCTAAAATATTTTTAAATATAGTACTGTTATATTTTATTTAGTTATTATTTTTTTTAATGCCCATGTAATTAATTACCCTTTGAATAAGCACACCAAATATACCAATGTAACTATGAAAAATACCTCTAACACAATTAACTCCAGCAACAATAAATATAAGCCTGGAATTTTTAGATACTGCGATAGGTGGTGCGAAAAATGCGACCACACTAACGAGTGTTTGTTTTTCGAGATTAACAATAAGTTAGAATCGGAAGAAAGATTAAAAGAAAGTTTTTGGAACAATATGGAAAGTATTGTAAACATTACTATTAACGACTTACAAGATTTAGCCCAAGATTTAGGAATTGAATTTGCTACTAAAACCGAAAAAGCTAGTCATAGTCAAAAATGTGAACTTACACACGGATACTTGTTGTATGAAAAAACAACTACTTACAGCCGTATTGTAAACGATTGGTTTGATGATTTTTCATCTAAACCTCTTGCCATAAATAAATCAGACATTAGCAAAGGTATGTCGGTTAAAGAGCTTGCCGAAGGAATGAAAAAACTTCAAAAAGCTGTTGAATATATCAGATGGTATCAGGATTTTATTTCGTTGAAACTTAAAAAAGCATTGTATAGTAAGCATCAATTCGAAGATGGGTTTCACCGTGGGTTTGCTAAGGTAGTTTTAATTGCACTTGATACTTCAATTGAATCGTGGAATAAAATAGTTGGTCATTTTCCTTCAACAGCCAATAAAGTTTCTAATCAAATTATGCTTCTAGAAAAGATTAAAGAAGAGGTAGAAAAGGAGTTTCCTTATGCTCGAAAGTATAAAAGACAAGGTTTAGATTAATCATTAGCCGTTAACAATAAATTATAAAACACTATAGTTTATTGTTAACGGCTAATTTGTTTTTAACTAAAATATTTTAGGTATAAACCTTATAAACTAATAAGAGTTTGGTTATAACAATTAACCATTACTTACTAGTCAATAAAAAAGCCATCAAATAACTTTGATGGCTTTTTTATTGTATAATGTGTTGAATTACTGCATTCTTTTTGCTTCAATACTTAAAGTAGCATGTGGTACAAGTTTTAAACGCTCAACATTAATAAGCTTTCCTGTAACTCTACAAATTCCGTAAGTTTTATTGTTAATACGAGAAATAGCAAAACTTAAATCTCTAATAAACTTTACTTGTCGGGCAGCTAACTGTGCGTTTGCTTCTTTCGACATTGTTGATGCTCCTTCTTCAAATGATTTAAATTGAGGAGAAGTATCGTTAGTTCCGTTGTCGTAATCGTTTAAATACGATTGCTTAATAACTTCTAAATCACGTTTAGCTTTAGTAATCTTTGCTTCTATCAAAACCCTGAAATCTTCCAAAATTTCATCATTATATCTCTCTTTAATGTCCGTTGCTTTCATAGGTTATTAGTTTTTGCTTTGAGGCTTTAACACCCCATGAACTACATAGTAAATTCAAAGTAAATATACAATTTAATTTAAAATCATACAACCTCAAAACACCAAAAACAGTATAATATCTACTATAAAAATACCAAAACATCACACTTAAAGCATTATTAGTAAACTACTTATGATTTTATGAAAAAATATAACTGGCAAGCTTTTTTCATACAAAAAAATCATTAAAAGTGGCTTTAATAATTGAAAAACACATCTTATTGGCTCACTATATATCACATTTGCTGTTTTTATAGTGTTTAATTTACAGAATAAACCATTAATTATAAATCAGACTAATTCTATATATTTACGATACAAAAAAAGCCACCAAAATTAATTGGTAGCTTTTTTTTATATAATAATGTATTGCAATTTGCTTATACACTTATGCTTTGTAAATACCTATTTTAGTAGTTATTCCATCAAATTCAACTTCAAAACCATTACTAACCTCATCAACAAAAGTTAAAGTTTCGGTTAAGGTTTCGCTCTTAATGTATTCAACATTATCAAAAGCCGAATTTTCTAATTCTTCAACTTTTTCTATTTCTACATTAATTTTGTCGGTAACCTCAAAACCAGAGTCTTTTCTTAAATTCTGAATACGGTTTACCAACTCTCGTGCTATTCCTTCTTTCTTTAACTCTGCAGTAATTGTAACATCTAATGCAACAGTAAGTCCGTTTTGATTTGCAACAGTCCAACCTTCAATATCTTGAGTCATAATTTCTACTTCGGCAAGAGTAATAGTTTCTTGCGCTCCGTTTACATCAATTGTTAACTCTCCTACTTTTTCTATTGTTGAAATTTCTTCTTGTCCGAATTTAGCAATTGCCTGACCAACAAATTTCATGTTTTTTCCGAATTTAGGACCTAAAGCTTTAAAGTTTGGCTTAATGCTTTTTACCAAAATTCCTGATGCATCAGAAAGCAATTCCATCTCTTTTACGTTAACTTCTGCCAATACTAAATCGGCAATTGCTTCAATCTGAGATTTTACTTTTTCGTCTAACACAGGCACCATAATTTTTTGTAGTGGCTGACGTACTTTAAGCTGATCTTTTTTACGCAAACTCAACACCATTGATGTAATAGTTTGTGCTTTGTGCATACGCTCCTCAAGTTCCGAATCAACTTTTGTAGCGTCGTAAACTGGCCATTCTGCCAAGTGTATCGACTCAAATTGTTCTTTTCCTGTAGTTGCGTTCAAATCTTTGTAAAGCCTATCCATAAAAAACGGAGCTATTGGCGATGCAAGTTTGGCTACTGTATTTAAACAAGTATAAAGTGTTTGGTATGCCGAAATTTTATCTTCTTGATAATCGCCTTTCCAAAATCTTCTTCTACTTAAACGTACAAACCAGTTACTTAGGTTTTCTGATACAAACTCTTGTATTGCACGTCCGGCGCGGGTTGGTTCATAATCTTCTAAACTTTCGGTAACAACTTTTATTAAAGTATTTAATTCTGATAAAATCCAATTATCTAATTCAGGACGGTTTTGAATATCAGCCTCCGAATAATCGAAATTATCAATATTAGCATAAAGTGCGAAGAACGAATATGTATTATAAAGTGTTCCGAAAAATTTACGACGAACCTCTGCAATACCTTCAACATCAAACTTAAGATTGTCCCAAGGTTGAGCGTTTGTAATCATGTACCAACGTGTGGCATCCGATCCATATTTTTCGATAGTAGCAAACGGATCAACTCCATTTCCTAAACGCTTACTCATTTTCTGACCTTTTTTATCTAAAACAAGCCCGTTTGAAACTACGTTTTTATAAGCTACCGAATCGAAATTCATTGTAGCAATAGCGTGTAAAGTATAAAACCATCCACGAGTTTGATCAACACCTTCTGCAATAAAATCGGCTGGAAATGCTTTGTTATCATCAATCATTTCTTTGTTTTCGAAAGGATAATGCCATTGTGCATAAGGCATAGATCCCGAATCGAACCAAACGTCGATAAGATCAGCCTCACGCTTCATCGCTTTTCCTGATGCCGAAACCAAAGTAATTTCATCAACAATATGCTTATGTAAATCTATTTTTTCGTAGTTATTTGAAGTCATATTTCCAACTTCAAATTCCTCGAATAAATTTTTATCCATTAAACCTGCCTCAACAGCCTTCTGCATTTCTGCTTTTAGCTCTTCAATAGATTCAACCATAATTTCTTCGGTACCATCTTCGGTACGCCAAATTGGCAACGGAATACCCCAATAACGAGAACGAGAAAGATTCCAGTCGTTAGCATTATCAAGCCAATTTCCGAAACGCCCAGTTCCTGTTGATTCTGGTTTCCAGTTTATGGTTTTATTTAACTCACTCATACGTTTTTTAACGCTAGTAGCTTTAATAAACCAAGAATCTAACGGATAGTATAAAACTGGTTTATCGGTACGCCAACAGTGTGGATACGAGTGCACGTATTTTTCGGCTTTAAATGCCTTATTTTCTTCTTTTAATTTAATAACCAAACGTACATCAACCGATTTCTCGGGTGCTTCTCCGTCGTTATAATATTCGTTTTTAACATACTCTCCGGCAAGGTTGCCCATGTGCTCCGAGAATTTACCCTCTAAGTTAACAAGTGGAACAGGGTTGTTATTTTCGTCAAGAACCAATAACCCGGGTACTCCGGCGTTTGTAGCAACCAATGCATCGTCAGCACCAAAAGTAGGCGCAGTGTGTACGATACCTGTACCATCTTCAGTAGTAACGAAATCGCCTGGTATAACTTTAAACGCTTTATCTGCGTCTTTATAGGGTTTAGCATATGGTAAAAGTTGTTCGTAATTAATGCCCAAAATGTCGGCACCTGTAAATTCTTTAAGAATCTCATATTGTTGAATTTTTCCTTTTTTAACAATAGTTTCATCTTTCGATAGTCCGTTTGGGTTCGGATAATGATGAGCACCAGTAACAATATCGTTAGTTGCAGGAGCCACAAAATATTTCAGGAATAAGCTTTTAGCCAATACAACCTGAGTAACCTCAAATGTATATTGATTAAGAGTTTTAACTAAAATATAGTCAATTTTTTTTCCAACAGTTAAAGCTGTGTTTGATGGTAAAGTCCACGGAGTAGTAGTCCATGCTAGAAAATGAATATCACCTTCTACATCTTTCAACACATCAGTATAAGTTGATGGTATTGCTTTAAACTGTGCAATAACAGTATTGTCGGTTACATCTTTATAACAACCTGGCTGATTAAGTTCGTGTGAGCTTAAACCCGTACCCGCTTTTGGAGAGTAAGGCTGAATTGTGTATCCTTTATATATAAGTCCTTTTTTGTATAACGATGCTAATTGCCACCATACCGACTCAATATACTTATTTGTATAAGTTACATACGGATCTTCCATATCAACCCAATATCCAACCTTACGTGTAAGGTCGTTCCAAACATCGGTATATTTCATTACTGCCGTACGACAAGCATTGTTGTACTCTTCTACAGAAATTTTGGTTCCAATATCAACCTTAGTAATACCAAGTTCTTTTTCCACACCAAGCTCAACAGGTAAACCGTGGGTATCCCAACCAGCTTTACGGTTTACTTGATATCCTTGAAGGGTTTTAAAACGGCAAAACAAATCTTTAATAGTACGAGCCATTACGTGATGAATACCAGGCATACCATTTGCCGACGGTGGACCTTCGTAAAAAACATAACTGTTTTTTCCTTCACGACTTTTCATACTCTTATCGAAGATTTGGTTTTCTTCCCAAAATCCTAAGATTTCTTCTGCTACCTTCGGTAAATCTAAACCTTTATGTTCTGTAAATTTCATATACTACTATTGTTTGTAATTTGATGCTTGTAGTTTTATGTAACACATTGTTAAACACAAAGAAACAAATCATCGAATAAGCAATTAATCTTATCTAAAAGATTTGCAAAAATAAAAATTTGTTTTTAAATGAGGTAGAATTTTGCAATAAAAAAAACCTCCAAAATCTTTAAGATTTTGGAGGTTTAGAATATTATAAATTTTAAGTATAAATTACTTGATAACTTTAATCACTTTTTGAGCGTCTCCTTCAGCAACAACTACAAAGTAAACTCCCGATTTCCAAGCTTGAGTATCAATTACTCCTGCTTTACCTGCGTAAACCTGAGTTCCAACTACTGAAACAACAGATACAGTTGCTTCTTCTGAAGCTACTACGTTAAGTTCTGTAGTAAATGGTAC
>JAGLDK010000068.1 GCA_023145615.1 Ichthyobacteriaceae bacterium
CAACAGTTAACGGAGACAAAACCAACTTCCCCGATTTTTGAGGAATAAGCGTAACTTTTTTAAGTATTATACGCTTGTATAGCTCATCATCAATATACTCATCTTCAATTATAAATCGTTTAGGCTGATCGAACTCCTGACTCCAAAAACCATTGAATTTTGGTAATTCTAATAATTGAGGAGTACTAATGTTTGTTTTAAAATACAAATAATAAGTTGCCGTAATTTGCTGATTAACATACGGAGTTGCATCATTAAACACCATTTTTAAATGAATACTATTAGATGCTAAAGTTGCTGGGTCTCTTGGGTTTTCAGATTTAGGTTTGTCTTTAACCACCGTAATTACAACAGGTTTTGTACGATACATCATACCATCAACCTTAATTCGTGCCGATGCAATTGTAAACTTACCTACATTTTTGGGCATTAAATAATACGAGTACTTTTTAGTGTACGTTGATGTTCCGTTTACCCAACTACTACTAACCGAAGTACTAGGACCTCCCAAAAAAGCAAACATCGAAAAATCAGGAGGAGTTATTTGCCCTCCACCACTTTTATTAATCGTAAAATCAACTCTAAATCTCTCGAACTGACCAACTTTTTTCTTTGATACTACCGTTTTAAACTGAATATCCTGAGCCGAAAGACCAAAAGAAAACAGTAATGTAAATAGCAAAATTAACTTCTTCATTTTCATGTTTATTGCATTCTATTTGTGAACGAGTGAACAAAAAACCTATCGGTTTTAGTGAGCAAGTGAACACTATCAACTTTAAATATATTTTGATTCTCTGACAAATACCGTGATTTGATAAATCGTTATAATCTATATAGCGTTATCACATTTTTTAGACTATAACGTTTGTAACAATAATAACTAATTATAATAATTTCACTTTATTTGTAATAGAACCTATGTTTTATAACAAATTAGGCTGTTTTATTTTGTCAAAATATTACAGAATGATATTAAGAAACTTTATCAAACTATATTTTACCAATCCTTATCTCCTTTAACTTTTTTACCCTTCATTTTTTTGGCATTAACTTTTTTCTGAGTTTCATTTTCCTGATTTTCCAGAGCCTTTAATAAACGTTGCATATCCGATTTAGAAATTTGTCCCTTTTTAGGTTCTCCCTTTTTATCCGTTCCTTTATCTTTTTTGTCGTCTTTTTTATCTTTTTCCTTATCCTTTTTATCCTGATCTTTTTTGTCGTTATCCTTATCCTTTTTATCGTCCTCCTTATCTTTTTTATTCTGATCTTTTTTGTCGTCTTTTTTATCGTCCTCCTTATCCTTATTATCCTTTCCTTCTTTATTTTCGTTATCCTTATTATTTTCTCCGTCCTTATTTTTATCGCCTTTATTATCCTTGTTTTCTTGCTGTTGTTGTTGCTGTTTTTTCAACTCTTTTTTTGCAACAGCCAAATTATAACGGGTTTCTTCATCGGTAGGATTATTACGTAACGAATTTTTATAAGCCTCCACAGCCTCATCAAACTTCTTATCTTTCATTAATGCGTTACCTTTATTATGATAGGCATTAGCTTTAGTTACCTTGTTTTTTGCCTGCTTTGCTACCAAATCGTATTCAGCAATAGCCTCTTCATTTCTATCCTGATTAAATATTGAATTTCCAAGATTATAATGCCCCGTTACCGAATTCTGATTTTCGTTTATTGCTTTTCTATAATCAATCTCCGATTCGGTAAAATCTTTATTTTCATACTTATCATTTCCATTACGTAAAAATTCACGTTCCTGAGCATTTGATGCAACAGATACCAACAACATCATTGTTATATATGCTAAGTATTTTATATTTTTCATCTTTATAATCTTTAACATCATTATTTAACAATCTTATCCTCAAACAAACCAAGCTTTTCAACCCATTTTGTTTTTCTTTCTAAAAAGAAAACATCTAAAATCAGAAATAAAACAGCCAAGCCAACAAACCACTGAAATTGATCTTCGTAATCGGCAAAAACCTGAGTTTCGAACTCTTTTTTATCCATTCCTTTTAACACATCGGTTAACTCCGAAACCAAATGCCTTGTATCTTTACTATCAATATACTTTCCTTCAGTAAGTTGCGCAACCTCCATTAAAACAGTTTTATCGAGTTGAGTAACAACAACATCTCCGTTTTTATCTTTTTTATAACCTACAACATTACCATTTTGCTTTATCGGAATAGGACCTCCCGAAGTTGTACCAACACCAATACTATATATTTTTATACCTTTTGATTTTGCCATTTCAGCAGACGATAAAGCCTCTGCTTCGTGATCTTCTCCATCCGAAATAATTACTAAAATTCGATTTTGTTGATCTTCATCGTCAAAATACTGATTTGTCATTTCAATAGCCGAAGCAATTGCAGTACCCTGACTTGGAATCATATCGGTATCGGCATTTTTAAGCATCATTTTTGCGGCAGCATAATCGGTAGTAATTGGCAATAACGGATACGATTTTCCGGCATAAGCAATAATACCAATTCTGTCTCCTCCAAGCTCATCAATAACTTTCGATATAATTTGCTTCGATTTCATTAACCTATTTGGAGCAACATCCTCTGCCAACATACTTTTCGATACATCTAACGCAAAAACTATATCAACTCCAGCACGTTTTACCGTTTTTAATTTCGATCCAACCTTTGGATTAACCAAGGCAATAATCATCATTAAAAACACCAACATAAGCATAGCCATTTTTAAATACTGCTTAAAAATAGATCTATTTGGAGCAAGTACATTTAGCATTTCTGCCGATGCAAACTCTTTTTGTTTTTTAGCTTTCCAAAATCTATTAAATAAAAATATAGCCACCAATACAGCTATTATTATTAAATAATTGAAATATGACTTCTCCTCTAATTCGTACATTTCAAACCTATATTATTTAGTTATATAACAACTGCCTACAAGAAATTTCGGAACACTGTATTCCTCAACAAAAACTCAATTAACAATAACAAACCTGCAAGCAAAACTAACGGTCGAAATTCTTCGGAATAATTATAAAATTTAAGTTCCTTTATTTCGGTTTTTTGCATTTTGTCAATGTCTTTATAAACCTGCTTTAGCTTGGTATTACTTGTTGCTCTAAAATACCTGCCATTAGTTTTATCAGCAATTTCTTTCAGTAAATCCTCATCAATTTCAACCGGAAGATTTCGGTAAATAAAATTATTATTATGATCGTAACCAATAGGCGTGGGTGCCATTCCTTTAGTTCCTATTCCAATTGTGTAAACTATAATATTATTTTCTACAGCAAGTTCCGATGCAGTTAGCGGATCAATCATTCCCGAATTATTTACTCCATCGGTAAGCAAAATAATAATTTTACTTTTTGCCCTACTATCTTTCAGCCTATTAACAGCAGTTCCTAAACCCATACCAATTGCAGTACCATCCTCTAAAAGTCCGTACTTCATATCTCTAATTGAGTTTACCACAACTTTATGGTCGGAAGTAATTGGGCACATTGTAAAACTCTCTCCCGAATATGCCACAATAGCAAACCTATCGTTTGGACGTTCCATTACAAAACTCTGAGCCACTATTTTTAATGCCTCAAGTCTCGATGGTTTTAAATCTTTCGATAACATCGACCCCGAAATATCAACTGCCATTACAATATCAATACCCTCTTGTTTTTTGGTTTTAGACGATACATCAACCGACCTAGGACGTGCCAATGCCACAATTAACAACGATAAACCTGCCAAACGAAGCAGATATAATACTGGTCGGAATTTTGGTAAAATAGACGCATTTTCTTTCATAAAATCCGACATTCCAGGCATGGTTAACGATGGAGTGTCTTTTTTATTTTTCAGAAAATACCAAACTATCAACACCGGTATAATTAGCAACAGATACAAAAAACCAGGATTTACAAATTCAAAACTATTCATCTTTTGTATTGTTATTATTGGTTACTTCTTTCTTTTTTTTCAATTCTAATTGTTGTTTTTCAATCTCTAATTTCTGTTTCGTTAAAGCTTCCGAAGATTCAATAATAACATTTTCTGCCAAATTTCTGAAATAATAATGTTTTCCTTCTTCGGGCTTAAACTTTGCAAACTTTACAAAATCCGATTGGCTTAACAATTCTTTAATTCTTGATTTCGAATCTTTTAAAACATCAACACCCTCTATCGAATCCATAATTTCATCGGTAGTAAATTCCATTGCCGATACATTATGATCGTCCTCAATATACTTACGCAGTATATTTGTTAATCTACCGTAATACTCCTTAATATTTCCTTCTTTTAAAAGCTCAGTTTTATCAAGTTCTTTTAAATTTTTCATTGCCACATCGTAAGGAGGAATTTTAGGCACGTATATTTTTTTCTTTTTGGGTTTTTGATTTCTCCAAAAATAATAAATCATATAAATAAAAACCACAACAGCTAAAGCTATAAGTATGTACGGCAGTATTTCCCAAAAAGTATATCCAACATAAATATTACCTTTAATTCCATACATTTTTTGCTTAGTAGTATCTACTTTAACAGTAGTAACATTTAGCATTTTTGGTTGAGTATAATAAACTTCTTCCCCAATTTTAAACCTCAACGGCTTTAACATATAACTCCCCGAATCGAAACTTGTAAGTTTATAATTCTGAGTAAAAACATTGTAATTATTACTTAATAAAGTATCAATTTTACTTTTCCATACCACCTCTAACTTTCCAATAGTATCGGCAACTACTTGCCACTCTACAACCGAATCTCTAGGCGCTTTAACAGTTAACAAAGCATTAATTTGATTACCAATTGCAAAACTAGTTGTATCGGGCGTAAAACTAACTTCGGTTTGCTGAGCCTTTAAACCCAACCCCCAAATTAGCATTACTGATATGTATATTATTTTTTTCATTTAATACTGAAGTTATAAGTTGAATTTAAAAGCCGATTAATTTAATCCGCAAATAAAAAGCATCTTTCAATCAAAAAAGCTCTTTTACAAATTATGTGAAATAGTTATTTACTGCTGAATTTAATATAGAAACTCTAAATTCTTTGCTTAAAATATCCTAGCAACTGTTTTACATACGATTGATCTACTCTGTTTTCAATAACACCCGATCCACTACGCAAAAACGATTGCTTAAAATAGTCAACCCTTTGTAAGTAGTGCTTCTTAAAGTTAAGTTGCACCGATTTCGACGAGGTATTTACATACATCGACTCTTCTGTTTCGGGATCTTTTATTCTAACCATTCCCATATTTACTATGCTTTCTTCTGCCTTATCGTAAACTCTAATTCCAGTAAAATCGTGTTTTCTACCTGCAATTTTTAATGTTTGTTGATAATTAGAATCCATAAAATCGGAAAGCATAAAAACTATTGCCTTTTTTTTCTGAACGTTCGATAAATACTTCAACGCCTCGGATATATTAGTTTTTTTACTTTTTGGTTTATACTCTATAAGTTCTCTAATAATTCTTAAAACATGAGAACGTCCTTTATTAGGCGGAATAAACAACTCAATTTGATCAGAGAAAAGAATTAAACCAATTTTATCGTTATTTTGAGTTGCTGAAAATGCCAACGTAGCCGATATTTCGGTTATAGTATCTTTTTTAAATTGAGATACCGTACCAAATAATCCCGATCCACTTACATCAACCATCAACATCATTGTTAGCTCTCGTTCTTCTTCAAAAACTTTAACATGTGGTTCGTTAAGTTTGGCCGTAACATTCCAATCAATATTTCTGATGTCATCTCCAAACTGATATTTACGCACTTCCGAAAAAGTCATACCACGCCCTTTAAACGAAGAGTGATATTCTCCCGAAAAAATATGATCCGATAATCGTCGGGTCTTAATTTCTATTTTACGTACTTTCTTTAATAGTTCTTTGGTATTCATATCGAAAAAAGCTCATTGCTTAGCCGTTACACAAATAATAAATTAAACTTTATTAGCATAACGGCTAGGCATTAAATACTTGATTTATAAAACCAACTACAATTAATTGTAGTTAACTTATGTTTAGTAGTTTACCTAATTATGTTTAAAAAATTAAGCAATCTAACATTTTTCTTAAACCGTATTATTGCAATAATAATTATAGCTACAGTAATTATTGTTTATTGTAGCTTAATTTTTAAAACTAACTACTAAGGTACCTCAACAGCATTTAATATTTTATTTACAATATCTTCTGATGTAATGTTTTCGGCTTCAGCCTCGTAAGTAATTCCAATACGGTGACGTAATACGTCCATTGCAATTGCACGTACATCTTCCGGAATTACATATCCACGGCGTTTCATAAAAGCATAAACCTTAGCAGCAGTTGCCAAATTAATACTTGCACGAGGCGATGCTCCGAAAGAAATTAAAGGCTTAATATTTGGTAAACGATAATCCTCGGGATAACGGGTTGCAAAAACTATATCCAGAATATACTTTTCAATTTTCTCGTCCATATAAACCTCTTTAACGGTTTTACGAGCTCTAAGTATTTCTTCAACAGATACTACAGCGTTTATTTTTTGATTATTACCCATCATGTTCTGACGCATAATTAAACGCTCATCTTCTAACTTAGGATAATCAATAACAGTTTTTAACATAAAACGGTCAACCTGTGCTTCGGGCAACGGATATGTTCCTTCTTGCTCAACCGGGTTTTGAGTAGCAAGTACCAAAAACGGCTCATCAAGCTTATACGTTTCGTCTCCAATAGTTACCTGACGTTCTTGCATAGCCTCTAAAAGTGCCGATTGTACTTTGGCAGGTGCACGATTTATTTCATCGGCAAGCACAAAGTTTGCAAAAATAGGACCTTTTTTTATCGAGAAATCATTCTCTTTCATGTTGTAAATTAATGTACCTACAACATCCGAAGGAAGTAAATCGGGAGTAAACTGAATACGACTAAAACTTCCGTCAATAGCTTTTGCAAGCGTATTTATAGCAAGTGTTTTAGCCAAACCAGGCACACCTTCAAGCAAAACGTGTCCCGACCCTAAAAGCCCAATTAACAAACGCTCTATCATGTATTTTTGCCCAACAATTACCTTGTTAATTTCCATTGTTAACAAATCAACAAAAGCACTTTCTTTTTCAATTTTTTCGTTTAGTGCTTTAATATCAACAGATGAATTTTGCTCCTCCATATTTTATATTTTTCAGACCAATTAATGTATAGTCTGTATTATTATATATTCAGTAAATAGCTAATTAATTATGTCGCAATTTAGAGTTTCATATCATGCTTGTCAATAACATTAATAAATATTAACAGTTGTTTTAATAATTAGGCAATGTAATGATGCTATAATTTGTAACTTTGTACTAAGTAATGGTTAAATTTTAATGGTTAATTTAAATTCATACACACAAACAATTGTGTTATGGCACTTACAATTTCAAAAACACACATAAATATTCTGTATTAAAAACATATAAAATGACACATTTTTTAAACTCAACTCAAAACATACAACTAGCCGGATTTATGGGAGGTTACGAATGGATATTAATTTCGGTGGTAGTTTTATTATTATTTGGAGGTAAAAAAATACCAGAATTAATGAAAGGTCTTGGTGGCGGAATTAAAGAGTTTAAAAAAGCTAGTAATGAAGATGAGAATGATGACAAAGGCAAAATTGAAGATAAAAAATAAGTTCTAAGTAATGGTTTATTTTTAATTGTTAATGGTTAATTATTTAGTATTTATTAAACTTTATTGGTCTCAACTTTAATTCAAGAAACGCAAAAAGCTAACATTTAAAAAAACCAAACTTTATGGACTTTTTTAATGTTAGCTTTTTTATTTTCAATCTAAATTTAAAAAACACTACAACTATTTAGTATTTTTTAATTGCTTATTTTTAGAATTTTAAATTGATAATTGCACTATGTTAATCACTAATTTAACATAGTTTTAAATAACACTTACTATTTTATTTGTTGTTTGAATTTTTCTGCAAACCAACATTTATCATAGTATCTTGTTCTGATAAAAGATCCGTAATCATATAGTTCGATTTTAAATCTTTTGCGTAAAAAATAGACGCATGATCATCATTCATAATAATTACCTCTTCAATATTATTGTCGTAACAAAATAAGTCTATTAACTCGGCATGTCCATCAACTCTTAAATCAGTAAGTTCATTCGAATAACAATAAAGCAATACTAATTCCGAATTTTTTGTAACATCTAAAGTTTCAAGTTTATTTGAACTACAATCTAATTTAGATAAGTTTTTGTTATAATTTACAACAAGTTCTTCTAACTGATTATCTCCACAAATTAAATCGGCAAGATTTTGATTATCTCTTACATCTAATTGACTAATTATATTATCCGAACAATTTAAATATGTTAACTCCTCGGCAGTATAAACTATTAACTCACTAATTTTATTATCAGAGCAACTTAAATCTACTAATTTTAAATTGCTTGAAACATCTAACTCAGTAAGCTTATTTGAGTAGCAATACAAATTAGTTAAGTGCTTGTTTTCTGAAACATCTAAACTTTTTAGTTTATTGTTTGAGCACATTAATTTTTCAAGCTTTTTGTTATTCGATACATCAATGTATTTTATTTTATTCGAATAACAGTTAATATTAGTAACATTATCAAAAGCTTCAATACCTGATAAACTTGATATTGACGAACGTACTACAAAAATTGATTTTACCAACAGAGCTTCGCCTTTACTAATCTCTCCATCAAGGTTTTTATCAACTCCTTGCTTAATTAATGCCTTTTTAAAATTTCGGTCTGGAATTACAATAATTTGAGAAATTCCTTGCACTACTACTCCTAATAATAGTGCAATAATCATTACTTTACTCTTCATAGTGTTGTGTTTTAGATTATTAGGTAAGAAACAAATGTAACTTATGGAGCCTAATTACCTTAATAAACACAAAGAACTACTCAATAATAGGTCTAATCGATGTAATACCTAAAATCAGTTACAAAACTCAATTTCAAACATTAACAACAGTAAATTACATGTTACTATCTGTAACTTTTTTCCGCATTTTACTACAACTAACAATCTATTTAACAACACTTTAAAACAGGTATAAAAAACAACTATATATTTTTATAGAACAATAATTACAGTGTAATTTATGCTGATAAAAAGCAATAACAAACATCGATTAAATGCAATAAAAATAGACTAAACGAATAATAGTTTGTTTAATCTATTTTTTTGTACTTTTGCAAAATCAAAAAAACACACACAACATCATGAAAAACACAACTTTAATATTCGGTCATAAAAACCCAGATACCGATTCAATATGCTCTTCTATTGCATATTCGGCATTGAAAAATAAAATTGGTAAGCACACTAAACCTATGAGGCTTGGTGATATAAATAAAGAAACAGAATTTGCATTAAACCATTTTAATATTGATGCACCCGAATTATTAACAACAGTGCACCCTTGTATTGGAGATATTAAAACCGGAAACAAAACGGTTATTAAAGATACCGATTCGATAAAAACTGCAATGGAAATTTTAACTCGAGAAAACTACTCGAGTTTACCTATTGTTAACAAAGACAACAAATTAGAGTCGATGTTACACATTTCTCAAATAGCAAATGCTTATTTAGAGATGAGTACTAAAAATATTTTCGACAACCATTGTACTGATTACTCAAATGTTTTAAATTCTTTAAACTCTACTTTAATTAATGGAGAACTACCTTGTGGTAAAATATCGGGAGATTTAAGATCATTAAGAGAAATTAAACTCGGACAAAATAACGGGGTTGTTGTTACTACCGACACTGAAAGAATTGACGAGCATACTGACAAGTATAATATTTCTTTAATAGTTATATGCTCTAAAAATAAACCTAATATTGATTTTAAGGGTGTTAATACTCCTATTGTTCATACCGAATACGGAATATTCAAGGCGTTTAAATACATTTCTCAATCAGTATCGGTTAGAAACATTTTAAGCAACAATACTTTTTTACAACTTCGTACACGAGATTATATTAGAGATGTACAAGCAATGATGAGAGAGTCTGACCAATCGAACTTTCCTATTGTTAATGCAAACGGAGAGGTACATAGTACAATTAGAATAAAGCACCTTTCGGATGTGGTTAGTAACAACGTAATTTTAGTTGATCACAACGAAAGAGGACAATCGGTTGATGGTATTGAAACTGCTAAAGTTTTAGAAATAGTTGACCACCATAAATTTGGAGATTTCGAAACAAACGAACCTTTAATGATTCGTGCCGAAGCTGTGGGTTGTACATCAACTATTATATACCGCTTGTATAAAGAGGCTGGTATTGAAATTGATAAAAATATTGCAGGTTTAATGTTGAGTGCTATTTTATCGGATACCCTTATTTTTAAATCTCCTACAACTACTAAACGTGATGTTGAAGTTGCTAAGGAGCTTGAAAAAATTACAGGTGTTGATATTGATAAATATGGTATGGATTTACTTGTTGCAGGTGCATCGTTAGAAGACATGAATGCTGAAGATGTAATTACTATGGATATGAAGAAATTCAGCATGGGTAATTACAAAATAGCATTAGGTCAGATTAATACTGTTGATGTTAACGGATTAATGAAACACAAAACCGACCTTGAAAAGGTAATGCAAAAACATATTGATGTAAATAACTACGATATGTTTATGATGGTTATTACTGATATACTTAACAAAGGATCTAAAATAATTGTATTAGGTAATTCGGCACATTTAGTTGAAACTGCATTTGGCGTACAACTTGAAGATAATACTGCATGGTTAAAAGGTGTTGTATCTCGTAAAAAACAAATTGTACCGGTATTAATGCAAGTAGCACAATCGTAATTAGCACAAATTAAAACAACATATATTATGGTTTCAAAGTTTTTATTATCTGGAAATCCTTTAGAGGACGAAAGTTCTGAATTTATTCTACATACCGAATCTCCAAAATTATTGGCAAAGGTTGTTGAAAAACAATTAGGTTATGGTTTCGAAATTATAGAATTTTACGATGTTGAGCCAAATAAAGAAGTGCTTGATAATGTAAAATTAGAAATGCTTGACTTTTGGAATTCTTACCTTAATTGGGAGGAAGAAATTGCAGGAGAAGACGAGGAGTAAATAATTATTGATTTTTAATTATCAATGATTAATTAACCAACATCTATATACTTAAAAAAGGAGTTCCGATATAAAATATTATATCAGAACTCCTTTTTTAATTTTTATTTGTTTCTATATAAATACCGTTATTTACACACAGCAACCAAACTTATATTTTAATCATATTTTTATAAATACCAGGTGTAGAATTTTCAATAACTGTTGCTCCCACAACTTTTTCGTAGAATGCCTGAGGTCCAATACCTCCAATTATTCCGTAAGCATAACCCATATTTTTTAAACCCAATAAAGCATCAATTAACAACACTTTTCCAAGTCCTTTTTTTCTTTCCGATTCTAAAACACCAGTTGGTCCGAAAAACGTTTTGGCAGTGGCTTCGTAACAAGCAAAACCTTTTATAACTCCGTTTTGTTGAACAACAATACAACTCACCGGAAAATTATTAAAACTAGCCTCTACTTCGTTTGCCCAATATTTATTGAAATTTTCGGCAACCCAATTAACAATAATATGTTTTTCGGGAGCTATTGCATTTCTAAATACATATCCATTATTCTGCAATTCGGCAACCTCAACTTTATTTTGCTCTGGTAAATTATATAAATTAACCAACATATCCATAAGCTACATTTTTAATTATTCATGAGTTATTCAAACTCTAATTCAAGTGATATTTATGAATTATTGTAAAGTTTTACAAATTATATTAAATTCGGTAAATTCTGTATTAACCAATCACATTCTTAACTTTATCAACTATAGTTTGTGCCATTTTTACATTCGATTCTTGTGTCCAACCTGCAATATGCGGACTAAGTATTGTTTTATCCGAAGAAATTAAATACTGAAAAGCATCGGGTAGTTTATTTTTTTCCGAAAACATATTCTCGAACGATGTTTTTTCATATTCCAAAACATCTAAACAAGCACCTAACACCTTACCCGATTTTAGCATTTCTACTAAATCTTCGGTTACAGTTATCGGACCACGAGCTGTGTTAACAAAATATATGTTTTTACTGAATTTACTTAAAAAACTACTGTTTATCATTCCATTAGTTAACTCAGTAAGCGGAGTATGAATACTTAGCACATCTGTTTTTTCAAACAATTCGGCAAGTTCAACCTGAGTACCATTTTTATTACTCAAACCCAATTTTAAATCATGAAAAATAACATTAACTCCCATACCCGATAAAACTCTTGAAAAAGCATTACCCATATTTCCGTAGCCAATTAAACCAACAGTTTTTCCACGCAACTCAACTCCACGGTTTCCTTCTCTAATCCAAACACCATTTCTAACCTGTATATCGGCTCGGTTTAAATTATTAAACATTGATAGTAGCATTGCCAAAGCATGCTCTCCTACTGCATTTCTATTTCCTTCGGGTGCCGACAGTAAGTTAATGCCTAGTTTTTCGGCATGTTCAATATCTATATTTTCTAAACCTGCTCCTACTCTACCAATAAACTTTAAATGTTTACCTGCATTTAAAAACTGCTTATCAATTTTAAATCTACTGCGTATTACAACACCTTGATAATTATGTAGTTTTTTTTCAATTTCTTCTTTCAACGAAACATTATCAAGTTCAGTTTCAAAACCTAATTGCTCTAGCCCATTAGCCAAAGTTATGTGCGTAGTATCAATAAATAATACTTTCATTTTCTTGTTTAATTTTTAAGGTTTCTAACAAATGTAGTAAATCGTTACTATCAATAATAACGGCATTAATAATTATATAAATCAAGTAATTTGTAAGAGAACCATTTTTAATACTAGTATAAAATAGCTCGTGCTATACTAAAATAAATAAACACTCCTAAAATATCGTTTGTTGTAGTTATAAAAGGCCCAGTTGCAATTGCCGGATCAATTTTGTATTTATTTAAAACCATAGGCACCACAGTACCAGTAACCGCAGCCATTACAACCACAGCAGTTAACGATAACACAATTATAGTACCAAACAATACTGCCTCGTTGCCAATCAGCCCTAAGCTTTCGGCTTTAAATTCTATAAAAGCAAAAATAATTAACGACAACACAATTCCTGTACTCAAACTTAAACCAACTTCTTTTATAATTCTTTTACCAAGTTCTCCGGCTCTGATTGTGTTATTTGCCAAACCTTGCACCACAATTGCCGAAGATTGAACTCCAATATTTCCACCCATTGCAGCAATAAGCGGTATAAACATTGCCAAAACAACATGATCTTGAACCGTAGAGCTGAACTGACCAATAATATTACCCGAAGTTAAACCTCCAAATAAACCAATAAGTAGCCACGGAAAACGTGCTTTAAATAGCTGAAATATTGTATCTCCCGATTCTACATCTTGAGAAATACCCGATGCCATTTGATAATCTTTTTCGGCTTCTTCAACAATCACATCAACAATATCATCAATAGTAATTCTACCAACAAGCTTGTTTAATTCATCAACAACCGGAATAACTACCAAATCGTACTTTTGCATAATTAAAGCAACATCTTCATCGCTTTCGTTTACATTAACCGAAAAAATATTCGATTCGTAAAGCTCTTTTATAGGAGTTCCTGTTGATGTTGTAAGTAACGATTTTAAAGATAAAACACCCAAAAGAGTATCAACATCATCAACAACATAAACCGAATGCACTTCATCAACATTTTCGGCCTGCAAACGCATTTCTCTTACACAAGTACGCACCGTCCAATGGTCGTAAACTTTTATAAGCTCCTTTGCCATTAACCCCCCGGCAGTATCTTCATCATAACGCAACAGCTCCACAATATCGCGGGCATGATCAATATCCTCAATTTCCGAAATTACTTCCTGACGTTTTGCATCCGATAATTCTCCAATAATATCTGCGGCATCATCGGTTTCTAAATCACTAATTACCTCCGATGCAATACGCTTTGATGGAAGCCTGTTTAATATGCGCTCTCTAACATCCTCCTCAAGCTCAACAATTATTTCAGGTATATATTCATCGTCAACCAACTCAAGCATATACATTGCTTGATCTAAATCTAATTCATCAAACACATCGGCAACATCGGCAGTGTGTAAAGGCACAATAAGTTCCTTAATTTTCTGATTATTTTTAGAGTCTATATTATCAATTAGCTCTTCTATATATGCTGATGTAATTTCGAATTGCATATTTTACACGTATTTAATTGTTTTTATGATGTACTAAAAACTCTTATTATTATAATCTAAAAATTATAAAAAAACCTGTATATAAAA
>JAGLDK010000069.1 GCA_023145615.1 Ichthyobacteriaceae bacterium
TAAAAATACAACCATACTAACTCTATAATAAACCTCTTACAACCCCGAAAACAATATTCAACATTATATAGCATACTATTTTATGTAATAAAAGTTACATTTGTTATAACATAACAATATTAACAACATCTTTATTTTAATAAAAATGAATAGAATAGGTAAATTATTATTATCGTTGATTTTTATATCTGTAATTACTGCATGCAATAGTAATGACACAAAACAGGTAAGTAAATCGGAAAATGCAGTTTCTAAACAAAAAGTAGAAACTGATGAAACTAAAATACTCCACAATTATTTAAAAAATTCGGGAGAGTTTGTTGTTTCGAATAAACCTCAAATAGTTACTGCAAAAGATGTTTTCGAAAATTTAGACAAATATTTTGTAATTGATTTACGAAAAAAAGAAGATTACGAGATAGGACATGTAAACGGTGCTGTAAATGTAAAGTTTCCAGAATTAGTTGATTACATGAAGAATAATGTATCGGCTAAAAAATACGATAAAATTGTAACAACTTGCTACTCTGGTCAAGGTGCTGCGTTTGCTTCGGGTGCATTACGAACTTTGGGATACAGTAATATGTACTCAATGAAATTTGGAATGAATGCTTGGAACAAAAAAAATAAAAATAGTTGGGGAGCTGGAATATCAAACAAATACGCCGATAAACTTGAAATTAAAGACAATAAAAAAGCCGAAGCTGTAAAAATGCCTATAATTAATACAGGTAAAACATTGGCTAACGAAATTTTAGAAGCTAGGGTTAAAGATATTTTTAAAGTAGGGTTTAAGCCTTTTAAGGTTAAATTAGATGATGTTTTTGAAAATCCTAATAAATATTACATCATAAATTACTGGCCAAAAGATAAATATTTGGCAGGTCACCTACCTGGTGCTATACAATATACTCCTACAAAAGATTTCAGATTTGATGGTTTTATTAATACTTTGCCAACCGATAAACCAGTAGTATTATATTGCTATGGTGGACATTATGCGGCAAACACTGTTGCATATTTAAGCATTTTAGGTTATGATGCTAAAACCATTCCTTATGGAGCAAATAGTTTTATGAATACTACATTGGTAAATAAAAATTGGAAAGGATTTAAACAATCAATGGTTAATAATTCGTTTCCAATGGTTTCGGGTAGCAAACCAAGCAAGTAATATTTATTTTTAATTGTAAATGGTTTAATCTCTTACAATCATATAAACTTTGTGGTTTCTATAAAAAAAAGGCTTCTATCTTAACAGATAGAAGCCTTTAAACTAACCCAAAATCTTACTATGAAAAGTTATAACCATAAATGATTACCACTTACAAATGGGGTTTACTACGTCCCAATTGCAATGCAAAGATGTAACTTTTATAGAGCTCACAATAAAGTTAATTACAAACTAAGCTATTGTATTACAAACAATTATTTACAAGCTATAAACACATAGTAACTATCTAAAACAAAAACACTTAATCTTAAAACAAGGCACTTAACCTTGAAAATTACGCAACACTAAAACCAAGTTGTACATTTATAAGACTTATCAATATAATTGGTAGAGTTTTTCATATTAAGGGTTAGTTTTATTTAAGGCTTGGTTATTACAACCAAGCCTTTTTTATTGAAAATAAGTTATAAATAAAGCTAAATATTAGATATCTAAATTTGGTTCTGCCTTATTTGTGTGGAATCTATAATTTATAAAAAACATCATATTAGCATCTAATAAATAAATCTTTTCAGCTCCGATTAAGCCGATGATTATTCCACAACATTAGTGCCCGAACCATAAAATAAAACTACTAATAATTTATAGGTACAAGATAATTAACCATTAAAAAAGCACTCTCTTTTACTCTACAAAATAGTAAGTTCTAAAACCATAAGTTTTGTTATTTTTACAGAAATTATAAACTCCACAACTAACTTTTTAACAAAAAAAAACTCTCTAAAAAGTTAGAATTAAACTTAAGCACTATAATGAAAAAAATTACCAAATTATTAAAATGGCCTTTACTATTTATTGTAATAGTAATTGGTGGTTTGTACATTACCGGAAATGGTTTTTTAGTAAAGGCTATTTCTCTTACTTACGGACGAGGAAACACTACCGCTTCTATCGACGATTACACTGTTTTTCCAAACAGGTTAGTTCTTTCGGGCGATGCTCAGCCTTGGGATATTGCTGATGAAAATGACTTTTTAAAAATGACTCCTCGTATAATTAAGGAGCATGAAAATATGGAGTCGATAGCTTTTTTGGTTATTCAGCACGATAAAATTATTCTGGAAAAATATTGGGATGGGTATAATAAAAACTCACTTTCAAACTCGTTTTCAATGGCAAAATCAATTGTAACTATGCTAATGCAAAAGGCTATTGAAGATGGTTATATTGAAAGTTTAAATCAAAAAGTTGGAGATTTTATTCCGCATTTTAAAGAAGGTAAAAACAATGATTTAACAGTTGGAGATTTAAGCCGAATGAGTGCTGGGTTAGATTGGAACGAGGCTTATAGTTCGCCGTTTTCGGTTACTACCGAATCGTATTTCACTAACGATCTTTCGGAATTTGTTAATGAGATTGATGTAAAAAACGAGTGCGGAAAAGAATATAAATATCAAAGTGGAGCAACTCAAATATTAGCACAAGTAATTACTATTGCTACAAAAACAAACCTTAGTAACTACGCTAGTAATAAATTTTGGAAACCAATGGGTGCAGTACACGATGCTTATTGGATGCTTGATAAACAAAACGGAATGGAAAAAGCATTTTGCTGTTTCAACTCTAACGCCCGAGATTTTGCACGTTTTGGTAAATTATGGCTAAACAAAGGTAAGTGGAACGGAAAACAGCTTATTAGCGAAGATTTTGTTAACCTATCAATTAACCCCGTTTATAAAGATACTCCTTACTACGGATATTCGTGGTGGCTTGAAAAATCATACTTTAAAACTCCTGTACATTTTATGCGTGGTATTTTAGGTCAGTATGTTGTGGTTGTGCCAGAGCACGATTTAATTATTGTGCGTTTAGGACATAAACGAGGAGAAAAAATTCAGCAATTCCCTAGCGATTTTTATGTTTATGTTGAGGAAGTTTTAAAAATGATTAAAAACTAAAATTTTAATCATACACCAAATATTACATTTACTATTATTCATAGTTTCGAACTTTATTAAAGTTTGAAACTATGAATAAATAACCTGAATTCAAGTCACAAATGCAACATTATTGTTTTTCATAAATAATTTTTGTTTCTGTATTGTAAAAACACTCTAAAAGATATCCCCTACTATCTGTTTTTCTTTCATAACTAGTACCGTATAGAATACCATTTTCAGAATAAACAAAACTATCATTTCCATTACTCATAAAAAACTACCATTATCAAATTTCACATAATCTTTAGTAACTAAGCAATAGTATAATACTTTCTGAAAAATCAAAAAAACACCCCTTTTAGTAGTTTACTATCATACTTGAAAAAAATATTTTAAATCGAATATAAATTTCAACAACTACATTAATTATGTAATTTAACACTGAAATTTAACTGTGTAAATAATATCAGCATATATAATGAACAACCCTATACCGATAAATAAAATACTTTTTATAAATATTGAAACCGTACCTCAAAATCAAGATTTCAATAATCTTACATCCGAAATGCAATATTTATATAAAAACAAAACAGTTTTTAAGCGTAAAGAAGATGATGATTTAGCAGAATATTACAAAAATAACGCTGGTGTTTTAGCCGAGTTTGGTAAGATAATTTGTATTTCGGTGGGCATAATTTATTTTAACGATGATAGTGAGCAAACTTTTAAATCGAAATCGTTTTATGGAGATGATGAAAATGAGATATTGTTGAATTTAAAACAATTACTTGATGAAAAATACAGTAATTCTGATGCATATTTATGTGCCCATAATGGCAAGGAGTTCGACTTTCCTTACATAGCCCGACGAATGCTTATAAACGGATTGCAGTTACCTAATATACTTAATATTTCGGGTTTAAAGCCTTGGGAGGTAAAACATATTGACACAATGGAATTGTGGAAGTTTGGAGATAGAAAACACTATACGTCAATAAAATTACTTTCGGCTATTTTGTGTATTTCTTTGCCCGAAAATAATATTGACGCATCTAAAATATCGAGCATTTATTACAACCATAACAACATTGATAAAATTGCAATTTATTGCGAAAAAGATACCTTTGCAGTGGCTCAGATTTATTTAAAAATGAAAGGTATTGCACCTGTTTTAATCGAAAACAATAAATCTTTAGTTGAGATAAATCAATAACATTAAACTGTATAATGACACCGAAAGAACTTATAACCTTATATAAAAACTCTCCGTTAACTGAAAAAATTAGCAAGGAAATTGAAAAAGATGATAAGCTAAAAGTTTGTTTTAGCGGTTTAATAGGATCGTTGAAATCGTTTTATACTACTGCTCTTTATCGTAAAACAGAAAATCCTTTTTTAGTTATTTTAGATGATAAAGAACAGGCAGCATATTTTTTAAACGAGGCAGAGCAAATTGTTGGACAAAAAGATGTGTTGTTTTATCCAGGTAGCTACCGTCGCCCTTATCAAATTGAGGAAACAGATAATGCCAATGTTTTATTGCGTGCCGAAGTTTTAGATAGAATAAATAGCCGTAAAAAACCTAGTTTAATTATTACTTATCCCGATGCTTTATTCGAAAAAGTTATTACCCGAAAAAACTTAAACAAAAACTCATTAAATATAAATTTAGGCGATAATTTATCAATAGATTTTTTAAACGAGATTTTATTCGAATACAAGTTTAATAGAGTTGATTTTGTAACCCAACCTGGAGATTTTTCGGTACGTGGTGGTATTGTTGATATTTTTTCTTTCTCGAACGACAATCCGTACAGGGTTGAATTTTTTGGAGATGAAATTGATAGTATTAGAACTTTTGATATTGAAACTCAATTATCGGTTAATAAAATTACTAAGTTTAGGGTAATACCTAATATCGAAAATAAATTTACCACCGAAAAACGAGAAAGCTTTATCAGTTATGTTTCTAACAAAACTGTTATTATAATAAATAATGCCGATTTGGTTGGCAAAAGACTTGATAACTTATTTGAAAAAGCCGACAAATCTTTTACCGATTTAAAAGAGGGAATTAAACATTTTACGCCTCGTAATTTGTTTATAAACTCTAATGATTTTTACAAACAAATAATTGATTTCAGAGTTATTGAGTTTAGTTCTCAGCCTTTATTTAAAACCGATTTATTTGTAAAAACAAATAACCTTCCGCAACCATCGTTCAACAAAAACTTTGAGCTGTTAACCAAAAATTTAGCCGAAAATTCGCATTCGGGTATGACTAATTTATTGTTTTGTGGAAACGATAAACAGGTAAGTAGGTTTAGTGAGATTTTTGAAGATATTGGACATAATGTAAAATACACGGCAAAGGTTTTTTCGGTGCACGAAGGTTTTGTTGATATTGATAATAATTTGGCGGTTTATACCGATCATCAAATTTTTGAACGTTACCATAAATTCAACTTAAAAAACAACAATGCTAAAAAACAAAGCATTGATATTAAAGAATTAACTGCCCTTGCTATTGGCGATTTTGTTACGCATATTGATCATGGAATTGGGAAATTTGGCGGTTTGCAAAAAATTGAGGTTGAAGGTAAATTTCAGGAAGCAATAAAATTAATTTATTCTGAAAATGATATTCTGTACGTAAGTATTCATTCGTTACACAAAATATCGAAATTCAACGGTAAAGATGGTAAAACTCCTAAAATAAACAAACTTGGATCGCCAGCTTGGAAAGCTCTTAAAAACAAAACTAAAAAGAAGGTTAAAGAAATTGCTTTCGATTTAATTAAGCTTTATGCCAAACGTAGGGCTCAAAAAGGATATCAGTTTTCTCCTGACTCGTATTTACAACACGAGCTTGAAGCATCGTTTATTTACGAAGATACCCCCGACCAATTTACAGCTACTCAGGATGTGAAACAAGATATGGAAAACGCACGTCCAATGGATAGGCTTGTTTGTGGAGATGTTGGTTTCGGAAAAACCGAAGTTGCAATACGTGCTGCTTTTAAGGCTGCTACCGATGGCAAACAGGTTGCTATTTTAGTACCCACAACTATATTGGCGTTTCAGCATTATCAAACTTTTACCGAGCGTTTAAAAGAAATGCCTGTTAAAATTAATTACCTAAATAGGTTTAGATCTGCAAAGCAAAAACGAGAAATACTTGCCGACCTTGAAAATGGTAAAATTGATATTATAATAGGTACTCATCAATTAGTTAGCGATAAGGTAAAGTACAAAGATTTAGGTTTATTGATTATTGATGAAGAGCAAAAATTTGGTGTTGCGGTAAAAGACAAACTAAAAACTTTGCGTGCCAATGTTGATACTCTTACACTTACGGCAACGCCAATACCACGTACTTTACAGTTTTCGTTAATGGCTGCCCGAGATATGTCGGTTATAAATACTCCGCCACCAAACCGCCATCCTATCGACACGCAAGTTATTTTATTTAACGAAGAAACTATTAGAGATGCTATTGCATACGAAATTGCACGAGGTGGACAGGTTTTTTACATTCATAATCGTATTGAAAACATAAAGGAAGTAGCCGGTATGATTCAGCGTTTGGTGCCCGATGCTAAGGTTGCTATTGGGCATGGAAGAATGGATGGTAAGGAGCTTGAAAAACTTACTTTAGATTTTATTGAAGGTGCGTTTGATGTGCTTGTTTCTACTACTATTGTTGAAAGTGGAATTGATGTGCCCAACGCAAATACTATGATTATTAACAATGCTCAACGTTTTGGTTTATCAGATTTACACCAAATGCGTGGTAGAGTTGGACGATCTAATAAAAAGGCTTTTTGTTATTTTATTGCTCCTCCATATTCGGCATTAACCGATGAGGCACGCAAACGTTTGCAGGCTTTAGAGGAATATTCGGGACTTGGACAGGGTTTGAATATTGCAATGAAAGATTTAGAAATACGTGGTGCAGGAGATATTTTAGGCGGAGAGCAAAGTGGGTTTATGAGCGATATTGGTTTCGAAACTTATCAGCAAATACTTGGAGAGGCAATTAACGAACTTAAAGAAACTGAGTTTAAAGAGCTGTTTGCCGAAGAAAATAAATCAGGAGAAAAATCGTTTGTAAATGAATGTCAGATTGATACTGATTTTGAAATTTTACTGCCCGACGATTATGTAAATAACATTTCGGAACGATTAGCTTTATACAATAAGCTTAACGAAATTAAAGACGAAAAAAGATTAAAAGTATATCAAGAAAATTTAGAGGATAGGTTTGGTAAAGTACCAAGTCAGACTTTAGATTTACTAAACAGTATGCGTATAAAATGGTTGGCTAAAGAACTTGGTTTCGAAAGAGTTATTATGAAACGATTTATGCTTATTGCTTATTTTATTGCAAATGCCGAATCAACTTATTATCAATCGCCAACTTTTACTAAGTTGCTTGATTACGCAAAACTAAACCCTAAAAATTGTACGCTTAAAGAAAAAGTTAATAAAGAAGGGAAACCACTTTTAACTCTGGTTTTTAATAATGTAGAAAATATAGATAATGCCCTAAACATTTTTAAAGATATTGAAGGATTTAATGGGTAGTTATTATTCCGAATTATTTATGAACAAATGAAGAGATAAACACAGCTAATTCTAAATAAATTTGTTTCATTACTTAGAATTTATCGATAATAAAAAAGCTCCAAAAACATAAGTTTTGGAGCTTTTTTATTACCGTAATACACTGTATGTAAGCAAACTTAACTATAAAATACACCACTATTTAATACTTGTATATTACTTGTTTTCAAAGTATTAAATTAACAATTTAAAACACATATCCAACTCTAACTCCCCATGTAAATGCTATTGGAAATTCTCGTGGAGCAACAACAAAACCATAAGGTACAAAATCTTGGTGCTTATCCGATGCGTTTCCGTAACCTAACCCTCCATATAAATCAATAAGTAACGAATTATCAATTACCCACTGCTTTCCTAATTTCAGCATTAAAGCCACCGAAAAAACTTCTTCCTTTTTTACAATTTCGTTTGATCCTATGTTATTGTAAACATAAGTAGTTTTGTTGTACTGTACATATCTAACACCAACTTCCGGGGCTACATAAGCACCTTTCATAATATGAGCATAAGAGTGTCGGTTTGCATAAAAATCAGGAGATGTAATAAATTTATGAGCCACTTTTACATAAACACCTAAAGGCGATGTATCTCCAGGATCGTTTCCTAAACCGATTATACCAAGTGCCGTTTCCCACGATTTTCCGGGACGAATATTTTTTTCATAAGTAATTTCGGTACTTCCATAAAGCGGAGATATGAAATTAATTTTTACGGCATTAGTTTTTGTATTTGAATAGTTAAACTTTTTATCGGATATAATATTCTGATTGTTTGTAGTATAATCAACAACCTCTCCGGTTTTAAAAACCACTTTGGTTAAAGTGTTTTTTTCGATATTAAAAATAATAGTTGGCTTTGTTGAATAGTAATAACGAATAAAATCGCCTTCAACATTTACAATTTCACAATCAATAACATCTCCCGAATTTTTATAAATTTTATCTTGAGCAAAAGTTAATGTTGATGAAATAACTAACAAAAATAGTAAAAGTGTTTTTTTCATATTTGTAATGATTTTATTAATAAAGCCTGTTCATGAAAATAGTGAACTGTGCTACGCTAGTAAACATTTATTAGGTAAATATATTTATAAAAAAAACCTTTGTATTAATTAGTACAAAGGTTTTTTTTATATCAATTAGGCTTATAAAATTTATTTAAAACCGCAATTACAGAGTTCTGAAATACTCTAACATTTGGCGTGCTTCATCTTTAGTAACATGCTGATTAGTCATTGGAGTTCCATATTCTTTTAACAAACTTACAGCAATAGCATCTTCTTTAATCATCTTTTCAGGATTAAGAATCATATTCATTACCCATTCGGTAGTTCTACGTGCAAGAATTCCTTTAGGCGATGGCCCTATATACTTTTTATCAACTTTATGACAAGCCGAACACATTTTATTAAAAACAGCTTTTCCTTTATTTGCCATCGATTTATTAATTTGATCGTCTAGCTTAACATCTCCTTTTTTAATTTCGCCTACTCCGTAGCTAATTCCAACAACATCAATTTTATCAGAGTTCTGAATTTCAACTGATTTTGATTGAGTATTTGATTTTTCATCATTTTTTTTTGCATCAGCTTTTTTCGAATCATCAGATCCACAACTTACAATTGTAGATGTTAAAAACACCATCAAAATAAGTTTTAGTACATTTTTCATAATTAAAATTTTAATTGTTTAGTTTAAAAATCAAAGATATTGATGTAAATGAAATACTAACATTATTATAAATGTTTTTTTACGATAAAAGAAATGGCAGTTTTGTTGATAAGTTGTAAACTTGCCGCACAAACAATTAAAATAAATTGAATATGAAAGCATACGTTTTTCCTGGACAAGGAGCACAATTTGTAGGAATGGGTAAAGATCTTTACGACAACTCGGATCTTGCCAAAGAAATGTTTGAAAAAGCAAACCAGATACTTGGTTTTAATATTACCGAAATTATGTTTAACGGTACTGCCGATCAGCTTAAGGAAACTAAAGTTACTCAGCCAGCAATATTTTTACACTCTGTAATTTTAGCTAAAGTTCTTGGGGAAGACTTTAAACCTGAAATGGTTGCAGGGCACTCTTTAGGAGAAATTTCGGCTTTGGTTGCGGCAGGTGTTGTTAATTTCGAAGATGGATTAAAACTTGTATCGAAACGTGCATTAGCTATGCAAGCAGCTTGCGAGCTTGAGCCTTCAACAATGGCGGCAATACTTGGTTTATCGGATGCTGATGTTGAAAATGTATGTGCCGAAACAGAAGGTACTGTTGTTGCAGCAAACTATAACTGCCCTGGGCAATTGGTAATTTCGGGAAGCGTTGA
>JAGLDK010000007.1 GCA_023145615.1 Ichthyobacteriaceae bacterium
TCGATGTTTTAATAAGCGAACCATATATTGAAAAAGAAAGGAATATTGAAAATGGAGGATTGATAGGATCAGATAATCAAAAATATAATTTTTTCTCAGAAATATATTCTGAAAACGATTTTACAACTTTAAACCAAACCGAGATTTCTATAGATGAATTTGGAAAAATAAGTATGTATGGGTATCCTGATTTGTAGTAGAACACTTATTAGTTGGTAACATGGTTAAGTAATTACACTACTAATATATTTTTTTATTGAACAGATTATATCAAACCACATATACTTCATAAAAATAAAAAGTGTTTTATAAAAAAAACTCAAGCCTAAAATTAGACTTGAGTTTTTTTTTTATAAAACATAATCAGTAAAAAAATTACTTTTTAATGTTCAACTTCTTTTTCATCGACTTAGTTAATGAATTTTTGTTTAGCATAAAAGATGTTGTTTTATACTTGAAAAATGCTTTCGAAACATATAAGTATCCATTATTATACTTTTTACCCCACGAATTTTTAACAGTATAATACTCTTTTCCGTTTTTATCTTTTACAATTCCTACAATATGCATTCCATGATCGTCTTGAGTTTCCCAGTTATCGTAGGCAACCTGACGGTTTTCGGCAGTAATTACTTTTTCTGTTTTCGGACCATCAAACATGCTATCTTTTTGTTCATCAGTCATCTTTTTAAAATCAATTTCCGGAACAACAGCAAGTCCATTTTTAATATTAAATCCTTTTTCCGAAACATCAGTTGCCCAAGCAACAGTATATCCATCTTTAAGTGCAGCATCAACAACATCAACCATTTCGTTTGGTTTAATATTATATGATAAACCATACGACCAGTTATCAGGAACCTCAATAAACACTTCTTTATAATATGGCTGATTTGTTATTGAAGTAAATTCAACATAATCATCGGCATCTAACTTTACAACTTTATCGGCAAACGATTTAGGTGTATATTTTTTACCTTCATACTCAAACTCGTTTGGAGTATTTCCTAAATAAACATCAAGTACCGATTTATAAGCATTATTCCAAGCACTTGTAAGTTGTCCGTTTTTATTCTCTAAAACAGCATCAAGCATAGCCTTTAACATGGCCGAAAGCTCTCCGTGCATATTAACAGTTTGCTCGGGTAATAATCCATTATATGCATTTTGAGGAATTGCTCCGTAGCTTCTTAAAACGTCAATAGGATCGTGCAACGCACCACCTTGTCCGAAGTTTAAATATCCGTGCATTCTAACATATTTCATCCCCTTATCTTCGTACACTTTACGTACAACAAACATTTCGGAAAGATCAATTTGTTTACCCGTTTTTTTAATTACTTCCGATTCAAGAAAAGAATTTCCAGAATAACTCCAACAAGTACCCGATCTACCCTGACTTTTAACTGAAGTGGCTTCGTTATCAACTACAACTTCAAAACCAAAACTGTTTCCAACTTTATTACTCTCGTTATTTTTAACCTGATTAATAAGGTTATCCTGTCCATAAGTATTTACAGCTAAAAACAGTGCAAATGCAGGTATTAATTTCTTTATCATATTAGTTATATTTTAAATATTGAAATATAAGTACTAAAAAATATTCGTTTTATATTTTTGGCAAATATCATGCATACATAACAAATAAACAAGTATTAACAAACTGACTGTCAAAGTATTTTTTTTACATACAATAACTTAGATTAAAATATTAAATAACAACCAAATAGTTAAGGATAAAACGCAACAAACCCCACAAAAATTAATTTGAGGGGTTTGTTATATCAGCATAAAACCGATAATATTTTATTTAAAATTACTCCTGAATTTTAACATCAATAGTAATACTTCCTTTATTACCTACTTCAATTGCAGTAACTTTAAAAAGTCCTTTTTTACCATCAACAGTAATAAAGGCATAAACAGCATCAATAACAATTTCAATATTAAGATCATTTGCTACAACTGCATCTAATTGTTCAGACGTATTAGTATCATCAAAAGAAATTGCTGAAACAGCAAACTTAGTATTGTTTTTAGTTGTCCAAGCCGAAACATAATCCGAACCATCTAAAGATTGTGGTGCATAAATTATTGCCTTGCTATTATCTTGATCATAGTCGTAAACCATATCAACTTTTTCTGAATTAGCTTTAGCATCAGCACTCATAAGTACATCTCCAGTATGAGCATCAAAAGCACTACCATAAGCACTACTTCCAAACGAACCTACAATTTTAGCAGTATAAGCAGTAACACCAACTAAATCTTGTGTTGTTTTAGCAGTAACAGTAAAAGTTTTAGTTACCTCTTTGTCTTCTTTATCAGTTACAACAAATTGATATTCAATTTTATCTACACCTTCTTCAAAGTCAGTGGTAGTAAATACTCTACTAAAGTTATAGTTTTTTTCAGTTTCTCCTTTAAAATCAGTTTCATCTTCATCGAAAACAACGTTTGAAGCTACACTACCATTTTTATAAACATATTCTGTAATAATAAAAGTAGACACCTCAGATTCAGCTTCTATTATTGCCTTAAATTCTACAGTTTGAGTTGATTCATCAGCAAAAGATATTTCTTTAGAAGTTTCGTTAGGAACAAAAGTTATTCCAGGTCCATCTTTTAAAACACCATCACCATCAGTACAGCTAGTTAAAGAAGTTGCAACAACAGCTACAAACATCATCATAAACGATTTAAAATTTTTCATTTTTCAAAAAATCAGTTAGTTATTAAATTATTTTGAGAAAACGAATATAAATAATCTTAATTGATATTTAAGTATATATTTAGGCTAAAAAATTACAATTTATAACATAAGAAATAAATACCGACAAGTATTGTTATTTTCAGATTAAATACAATAACTACTTTTATTACATAAAAAAGTTAATTACATGCATTTAATTTTTATTTCATATTACAAAAACAGCCAACAAATTCATATAAATAGCATAAACTAAAGTGGTTTTACTATATTTATATATATAACAATATTTAAATTAAATTATAAATGAGTTTATTAATTGTAGGTTCGGTGGCTTTCGATACTGTTATTACTCCGTTCGGAAAGGCAAATAAAATACTTGGTGGTGCGGCAACTTATGCTGGTATATCGGCATCATATTTCAATGTAAAATCTAAAATAGTATCAATGGTAGGTGGAGATTTCCCACAAAGTCACATTGATTTATTAAAAAGTAAAGACATCAATATTGAAGGGTTAGAAATAGTAAAAGATGAGAAAACTTTTTTTTGGGAAGGTGAGTATCATAACGACTTAAATAGTAGAACTACTATTACTACCGACATAAATGTTTTTGAGAAATTTGAAGGTAATATTCCTGAATCGTATAAAGAAAGTGATTATTTATTGCTTGGAAATTTACACCCTGCAATACAGGCATCAGTTTTAAAACAAATGAAAAAGCGTCCGAAATTAGTGGTTATGGATACCATGAATTTTTGGATGGATAATAGTTGGGATACACTTATTGAAACTGTTAAACAAGTTGATATTTTAACTATTAACGATGAGGAAGCTCGTCAGCTATCGGAGGAATATTCTTTGGTAAAGGCGGCCAAGAAAATACTTTCGATGGGACCAAAATATTTGGTAATAAAAAAAGGAGAACACGGTGCTTTACTTTTTAGCGATAATGATGTGTTTTTTGCTCCTGCTTTACCGTTAGAGGAAGTTTTTGA
>JAGLDK010000070.1 GCA_023145615.1 Ichthyobacteriaceae bacterium
CCTATTTGTCCTATTTATCAAAACGTAACAACTACTCAGGTTGTTAATCCTGATGATATTAAAACTAACCTTATTTCTCAACTTACATCTCCTGTAAAGTGGACTCAATCTGTAGTAAATATGATTGCTGATGGTGCTACTGAATTTACAGAAGTTGGCCCTGGTAAAGTTCTTTCTGGTTTAGTTAAAAAGGTAGATAGAAAAATGCCAACTGTATCGGCTTCAATATAATATTAAGAAGTGAACGAGTTAATAATATAAAACAAAAAGTCCGACTTTATAAAGTCGGACTTTTTGTTTTTATATAAGTTATGAAACTTAACTACTACGGTACGGGGTAGTTAAAGTTGTAGAACATACCTATTGCCCAAGTATGTAGTTCTGATTTTAACCCGTTACTATTTGTACTATTATCGTATCTGAAACCTAATATTGCAACTGTGTTTGCCGAAAATCTTCGAGCTAATTCAAACGAATATCTATTGTTAATATATTTTGTATTTTCTTCTTCGTAAGGCATTAATATTGATGAGTTATTTACGAAACTCCATTTATTTTTGGCAAAATTATATCTAATATGATACTCAAATGAATATCCGCTATAAAACTTGCCTAAATCGGTTTTTTCATGATTATCAAATGCGTTTGATATCAACGCAAATTGGAAATTATCTTTTCTGAAATCAATTAAAAACGAAGCTAATTGATCGCCAATTTTGGTTTGTCCATCAATAGGATTCTCAACTCCATCAAACACCTTAGTAAACGATGCTCCAATTTTTAATGTGTTAAAAAACTTATAAGTACTTGCAATACCAAGCACATCCGAAAACATTTTATTATTAACTACATAATTATTTCTATCACTAACCTCGAAATTACGATATTGAGATTGTAGTCCTAAATAAAACTTATCATCGCTACGATATTCGTAAATTAAAGCCTGATCTGCACGTCCTGTACCCGAAACTCCACCATCGGTACCTGCATTATAAACACCAAGAGCATCGCCTCCAAACATATACATATCATCCACGTTTCCTGCCAACTCGTAATGTACACCCCAACGTTTACCCATTGATATTTCTCCAAACGGAGTACCAATACCTAATACTCCTTTACGTGCAAAAATTGCTTGATCAATTTTACCTGAACCACTTCCAGGATCAGCCGAAACAGATATATATTGATTTCTACGAGTAAGATGTACTCCCACTTCTGCCAAAGCAAAACAGTAATATTTATTCGAATCATCAATTTTCCATTTTCCTTGAATTCCGAAACGTGGTACAATATCAACTATACCAGTTTGATTTTTGTTTCCTCCAAAGGCATTTTCTAAAGTTCCATAAGGAATTAGGGTTCGCAACGAATCAGGAATGTCTAACGATTGAAGATCTGCTGGGTTAAGTCCTTTCCCCTTTTCTTTATCCTGCTCTTTTTCTTGCGCAAATAGAACCAGAGAACTGAATACAATAATAAGTGTGAGTATTTTTTTCATTGTAAATTTAAATTAACTTCTATTTTATGTTTTTTAAAGTTAATTACTTTGGCAAAGCTTTACAATAGTTAAGTAGCTTGATAAAGAGCATTTTAACCCCAATTTATTACATCAACGAAAAAAACAAACACTTTATAATATCCGTAAATTCAAATAAGTATTGTAACAAAATTAAAAATGAATGAGTAAACACAATCAATGATAAAAAATATTTAGCAATTACTGAAACACTAAACCGCAACTTTATTTTCAACAAACACAAGTTCTTTATTATCCGATATTTTACCTAATTCTAGCAAACGTTTTGTTATTCTTTTTAAATCGTCAATCAATAAAAGTTGATCGTGCTTTAAATCAAAACTTGTTTCGTATTCAATTAATCTTCTATACAACATCAGCAACTCTTCTTCGTTTCCTTTCGATTGATTTCCTCTGTGTTCGAGATTAAAAATTATGCCTTCTAAAGCAGTTGTTAAAACGCTGTTTACATAATTGTAAGGAAGTTTTACAATTGTTTTTGATGTTAAAATAGCAAATACAAATCGGCTTATATTTTGACTAAATCGTTCGTGGGCAATTAAAAATTGTCGTCCTAAATTTGTATTTAATTGCTGATTTTTTGGTTCGGCACTCATTTTAATGTACAAATCGGTAATTTGCTTTCTACCCTGATACGAGTTAAGCATATTTAACCTTACATCATCTTTATTAATGCGTTCGTTATTGGCTTTTTTTAATATCGAATTAATTATTAAACCATCTATTTTTAACGTGTTTATCAATCGGCTACGCACTTCGTTTTTACTCCAATTTGGAAACACCAAAAGATTTGTAATCAGCACAATAATAGCCGTTGAAACTGTAAATAAAAATCGGATTAAAAATATTTCGTTTGCATCATATTTTATCGACATTAATAATACCACACTTGATGTAATAAAAACCACAACCCAAGCATAATCTAATTTAATTGATGTAATTGCAAGCCAAACCGAAAGTAGAATTACACCATATACAACTATATTTGATGGCGAAATTATTATAACCAAAAATGCTAATACCAACCCTATTAAAGTACCTTTTATACGGGCAATAGTTTGATTTTTTGTACCTCCATGATTGGGCTTTAGTATAACTGATATGGTCATTGGAATCCAAAAACCTTCGAAAATATCGAAATGAGCTACCAAAAACAAACTTATAGTTAGTAGCATACTCATTTGAAAAGCAAATCTGAACGATGGTAATTTAAAACTTAAACTCTTTAATATATTGTGTCGGAAATTATCGAAATTATATAAAAAATCAAGCTTATTTCTTTCTTTTACAGTTTCAGTTTTATGTCGATATAAAATTAAACGCTTCGAAAAATCAATTAGTGTACCAACTAGATATTTAATTTCGGTTACCGATCTTCTTTCCCTTTCAAACCCTTCTAAATCATTTATTAATTTTAATGATGCATAATTAAATGTTTTATATTGATCTTCGAGTTTTAACAAAGTATGTTTATCTTCTACAACCGTTTTTTTTAATAGCTTTATTATTTTATAAAATTCTGTTTTCCAAACATCAACAACTTCGGCAAACTCAACACTTGTACTAATTTCGTGTACCTGACCTAACCTACGCAAATGGCTAAGTGTGTTATTTAATATTTGAGAGTTAACTGCTATTTTAAATAAGTATTTACCTTTTGTTGTCGAAAATATTTCTCCATATTTTAAACCATAAAGCATATTCATAATATCAGAATACAAATTATTTTGAGAGTTATTATACTCCTCCGACTTTTGATTATATACCGCAATATCGTCTTTTAGCATTTGACAAATATTATTGAGGTAGCTACTTAAAAGTAGTTCAATATTTTTGTGTGTTTTGGTTGGCCAAACCCATAATAATGTAACTGCCGAAAATGTAATACCTATAATAATTCCTAGTATTCTATCAGGCAACTGTACTATTTCGATGGGTGTGGTTATGCTAATAATGTAGAAATACAAAATAGGAAATATCTTTATCGTATTTGGGGTATCGTAATAATTGTAATAATTGAGAGATAAAAATAGAATAAAATGGAAAGGAATAGCCCAATAATAATGCTGAGCAAAAACAACCGATAGTGATATTAATAGTATTATTTGAACTCCAACTATTAATAACGAGTAGGCTGTACGACGCTTAAATCCAAAGTTTTTATGCTCGGTAAACATAAACAAACCAAGCATTCCGGAAATTAAGGCATCGGTATCGTTTGTAAAATATGCTGTTATATGGTACGGTACAATTACGCTTATAAAGCCTTGCAGTCCAAAAATAAACATATCTGCCGATAATTTATTAAAAACGGTTTTAATCATTTGCAAAAATATAGCATCTATTTATTTTTGTAATTAATTATCCGATAAAAGTAAGGTAGCAAAAGATAAATGGCATATTTATTTGATAACGGTAAAACAAAAAAACAGCTATTATTATAGTTATTTCTTCAATAACATAATAATAATAATAATAGCTGTTTTTTTTAATGCTTATAATAATTGATGTATTATTAAGAATAATACTTACTTAAATCCCAACGATTTTCTAACCTTATTTAAGGTTACCGAACCTGTTTTACGTGCTTTTTCTGCTCCTGCTTTTAGTATTTCGTCAAGTTCGTTTTTGTTTGCCATGTAATAATCAAACTTAGTTCTCGACTCGGCATATTTATCTAAAATTAAATTTAACAGTGCTGTTTTTGCATGTCCGTATCCAAAACCACCTGCCAAATAATTGGCTCTCATTTCTTCAACTTGTTCGTTATTAGCTAATAACGAATAAATAGCAAACACATTACATTCTTCAGGAATTTTAGAATCTTCAAGTGCTTTACTATCAGTTTTAATTCCCATTACTTGCTTTTTTAACTGCTTTTTAGGAAGAAAAATATTGATAAAGTTATCTTGAGATTTACTCATTTTCCCACCATCGGTACCAGGTACATACTTTGTTTCTTCGCTTACTTTTGCATCAGGAATAACAAATATATCACCCATTTGATGGTTAAATCTACTTGCAACATCTCTAGTCATTTCTAAATGCTGAAGTTGATCTTTACCAACCGGCACATAGTTTGCATCATATAGCAAAATATCGGCAGCCATTAGCATTGGATAACTAAATAATCCAGAGTTTACATCCTCTAATCTATCGGCTTTATCTTTAAAAGAATGGGCAAGCGTTAAACGTTGATATGGAAAATAACAACTTAAATACCACGATAATTCGGTTACTTCTGGAATATCAGACTGACGATAAAAAACAGTTTTTTGCGTATCTAACCCCATTGCAAGCCATGCAGCTGCAACTCCGTAAGTATTTTCGCTTAACTCTTCTCCGTTTTTAATTTGAGTAATAGAATGCAAATCAGCAATAAATAAAAACGATTCGTTTTTTGGATCGTTAGCCATTTTTATAGCCGGCTCTATAGCTCCAAGTAAATTTCCTAAATGTGGAACTCCTGTGCTTTGAACTCCTGTAAGTACTCTTGCCATTATATGTTGTGTTTTTTTATTTCGGTATTATAATTTAAGCAAATATTAAAAAACAAATTTATTGTTTTTTAATTGATTTTTACAAAATCTAATTATTTGTTAACTGTAAAGTTATATTTTATATAAACTCGTTTAATTATGTAAAATAAAAAAGTTCGCATAACTTATATGCTATGCGAACTTTTTACGTTACAAAATTAAAACAGTAGCAAATTTAGTAACCTATTTGTATTTCTATTCTTCTATTTTTAGCTCTACCCTCTCTTGTATTGTTATCGGCAATAGGATTATCTTCTCCATAACCGTAAGCTCTAACCATATTTTCGTCAACTCCTTCGTCAATTAAAAATTGCATTACCGAATTTGCTCTTATTTCCGATAGTTTTTGGTTCGATTCTTCATTTCCTACACTATCTGAATATCCTTCGATATTAAAAATGGTATGTGGGTGCTTATTCATTAAATCAACCAAGCCACTTAAATTTTGTTTTACCGATTCGGAAAGTTTTTTCTTTCCGTTTCCGAATTTTATATAACTAGCATATTCTGCTAATTGAATTTTTAAATCTTCAATTACTTCCTCGCTACAGCCATTATATTCGGCAGTTCCTGCTACATCAATACAGTCATCTATTTCGTCAATTACACCGTCTCCATCCATATCTGGCGGAGTGTTTGCAAGTTTAACTGCGGCTAACGAATCGGTTACTGCAACTTGTGCTAAAGAGTCGGTTACTGCAATTTGAGCTAACGAATCGGCCTGAACCAAAAGTATAGATGTTGTTTCAAATTCAAGTAAACTATCAACAGGCAGTGTTGTGTTATCTTTAAAATCTAAAGCATAAACCAACATTACCTCGTGAGTTCCTTTATGAGCCAAACTTGTATTTGCCAAATGATATTCGAAACCATAACCAACAGTAATATTTTTAGCACACTTAATACTTGTATTTACATACAACTCGTTGCTTGTGCGGTACGAAAGTCCCATGCCAATTAAATTATTGTAAACTGCATGTGTATTTATATCAACCTGAACATTAGAGCTGCCAGAATATCTAATAAGAGATGATAAATCCATCTTCCATTTTTCAGATAAATCTAATTTATACCCTCCATATAAATAAATAGTTGCATTATTTATATCCATAAAGCTCATGTCTGTACTTCCATCGGTGGCAACAGTTTTAAACATATCTACAACCGATAATCCTCCATAAGCATTTGCATGATAATATGAAAAACCAATATTAAGTTGAGGCGATGTATATTCTCTGAAATCTAAGTTATTAATTAGTTCATCGTTTACATCTGTTAAACTTACATTGCTTTTATCAACATTATAAAGCTCTACTCCTGCCGAAATACCCATTAATAAATATTGGTTATTTTCTGCATTAAATTGTAAACGGTGACTGTATTTTGCCATTATTTTCGACTTGTTTACAAATCCTTCTCCAATCATTTGATTAGTTACCCCAAGCCCAGTTGTGCTATTATCTGTTATGCTATAAGTACCATTTAACCCCTGATTGCTTTGTCCGCCGTTAAGTCCAACAAATTGACTTCTTTGATAAAGTCCGCCCGATATACCTTGATAGTTTCCTATTTCTGCAACATTAATAAATGGCTTATACATCATGTATTGTCCTAATCGTACTTCTTGCGATTGGGCAGTAACAGAAATAAATATTGATATTAATAATAGTATTTTTTTCATCACTTGTTATTTTGCTTTCCGAGATTAGTTTTATTACTGAGTTACCACATTAATATATCCTGTTACCGAACTAAAATTAGACGATTCTAGTGTGTAGTAAAAAGTACCTTCATGTCCGTTTCCTTCCCAATCGTTTTGGTAGTCGTCCGATCTAAATACCTCTTCTCCCCAGCTATTATATATTCTAAAAACAACACTTTCGTATTCTTTTATACACGGAATTTCAAACTTATCGTTTACTCCATCTCCATTTGGAGTAATGGTGTTTGGCATTTTACAATTTCCTGTAAATTCTTTAATTCGAGAGTTTGTGTAATAAACACCAACCATTACATCATCGGTAAACACACAACCATCATTGGTAGTTACTGTGGCAGTAAACTCAGTATCTTCTGCTACTTTTACATAAACCGATTTTGCATCTACCTTTCTTATTTTTGCATTTTCATTATCAACAGCTTTCCATTCAATTTGAGAGTACTTTCCTTTAATATCGGCAGTTAATAAAACTTCGTAACCAGCATTAGTTTCAATATCGTAACCTAAATCAACACTAACATCTACGCCAACTGTAACGTCAACTTTTTCGGTTATTGTATTTCCTCCTAAATCAGTAATAGTATAATTTACAGTTGTTACTCCCGCTGGATAATCTCCACTTGCATCAGCTCCTCTTTTATCTGCAAATTCCGAATCGTTTGTAATAACAATTCTACAATTATCTGATGCTTGCAAATCAGTAAATTCAACATAATTTGAACAAGAATATTTTACCGTAGGTAAACTAACCAATACAGGAATAATATTATCATTAACAGTTATAATTGCTTCGGCAGAAGTTGAATTTCCACTCATATCTTCAACAGTTAGTGTTACCTTATTATCTCTAATATCGCTACAATTAAAATTGGTTTTCGATAAAGTGTAACTAAATATTTCGCAATTATCTGTCGATCCATTATCAATATCTAATTCCGAAACAGTAGCTTTTCCATCAACATCTAACTCAACAGTTATATTTTTTGTTAAAACAGTTGGTGCAATATCGTCTTTAACAGTAACTATTGTTTTAGCCGATGAAATATTTCCATTAAAATCTTCAACACTTAATATAACCTCGTTATCTCCTACATTACTACAATCGAAACTTTTAATATTTAATTCGTAACTAAATATTTTACAATTATCTGTAGAACCATTATCAACATCAAGTTCCGTTATTTTAGCCATTCCATTTTCGTCAAGTACAACCTCTAATTTATTAACCTTAACAATTGGAGCAGTTACATCTTCAACTTCAACAGTTGCATCGGCAAAAGCAGTATTTCCGTTTACATCGGTTACCAACAACCTAACTATATTATCACCTATATTACTGCAATCGAAATTTGTTTTATCAATACTATAATTTGCAATACCACAATTATCGGTTAAACCCCCGTTAACATCATCGGCAGTAAGCAAAGCAATACCATTTTTGTTAATCTGAATTTTAACATTATTAGCAATTACATTCGGAGCAATTTTATCTTCAACAACTACAAAACCATCTTCGGTTGCGCTGTTTCCGTTTACATCGGTTACGGTTAATTGCACCGTATTTAAACCCATATTACTGCAATTAAAATTATACTTACTTAATGTATAAGTAGCAATAGTACAATTATCGGTTGATCCATTATCTAAATCTAATGCCGTTATTTTTGCTGTTCCATTTTCGTCGAGTTCAACAGCTATACTTTTAGCAATTACAGTTGGCTTAATAATATCAACAACCACAACATTTGCATTTGCACTTGCAGTATTGCCGTTTACGTCGGTTACCGATAATGCAATTGTATTATCTCCAATGTTTGCACAACCAAAAATTGCACTACTTAAACTATAATCTTTTATTCCGCAATTGTCTTTCGATCCATTATCAATATCCGATACAGTAATACTTGCAGTTCCATCAACACCTAGTTCAGCAATAATATTTTTTACAACTACAATTGGTTTTAAATCGTCAACAACTGTAACTACAGCGTTTGCCGAAGCCGAATTATTATAAATATCGGTTACAGTTAATTTTACAGTATTCTTTCCAACATTACTACAATCAAAATTAGTTACATCTAACTTATACAATTTAATTGCAGAATTATCGGTAGTTCCATTATCAACATCGGCAGGTAAAACAGATACCTTACCCGCTTTATCTAACTTTACAGTAATGTTTTTTGTTATAACATTTGGTGGATACACATCGGGCACATCAACTTTAAAACTCATTTTTTTAGTTAGAGTTTTAATATTGGTGTACGATACATCAACAGTAATTATCGATTTGCCAACTTGCTCTTTTTTTGGAATGAATTTTAATTTTCCGGTAGTGTTTGACGATGTATATTCAACAGAAGTATTAGTTATTAAAGCAGCATTTGAACTAGATGCTTTTACCATTAAAATTTGTCCTCTAATACCACCATCGGTTATTCCTGATAAATCAACAGTTTGAGTATTTGCATTTTTTGCCAAAGAAACATTGCTAACTTTATTAATTGTAGGAGTAGAATTTACAGTATGAATTTTAGTACTTGTACTAACACATCCGCTTGTTGTAGTAATTTTTAACGAAATATTGTACTTACCAGGTTTAGTATAAGTGTGTGTTGGATTTTGTAGGGTAGAAGTTGAACCATCATCAAACTTCCATAAATATGAATTTATACTATTTAACGATCCAATACTTATATTATCAAGACCCCAATTATCCATATCATCGGCAGTACTACTTTGCTGAATCCATCTAAATTTTGTTTTCGAACTCATTGCAGAAGTAGGTATTTTTACACTGTACTCATTCCATTTGTATAAATTTACACCGTCAGGAGAATCCCCATAATTATCAACAGGATCCCAATTTTTAATAGAAGTCCAGCTATTACCATCTAAAGAATATTCAAGAAAAACTCCTTCAAGATGATTATCGGGTGCATCGCAACCAAAACCAGTACCTCTACCATAACGCATTTCGAAATTAATATAGCCCCCCGAACTTACATTTAAGTAAGACGTTTGTACGTATCGAGCTACTCCATCACGATTAAAACCCCAAAAATAACTCGATCCATCAATTGATGGTCCGTAAGGTTCGGGACATGAAAATGCGTTGGAATATGGAGTAGAAATCCAGCCCGAAGGCAAAACACCTCCATTAAAACCGAAATATGCATCGGCAGAAATTCCACTACCTTTAAAATTTATTTTTCTATCAACACTTCCATTATCTTCTACAATATCAATAACAGCTTTACACTGTGCCGATAAACTAAAAGAGTTAAAAAGCTGTAACACAATAATTAGTACTATCAGCTTCATTGGCAATAAATTATTTTTCATACTAAAAAATTTGTAAACTTATAATTAAGGCAGGGTTTAACACCTATATAATTCCGAGTAATTATTTTTATAATGTACTACTACATACATTACCTTGTTTAATATTATTTATAATTTAAATAATAAATAATTTACGGACATTATTAACTCATAAAAATAACCAATAAAACCAAAAATAAAATATGATTTTAGTTTTGTTTCAACAAAAAAATAGTACTCTAACAATCCAAGTAAAAATATTAAAATTCGTTATTATAGGAACAAACGTTATAGTTAAAAAATTGTAATAACCATAATAATTATTTATCGAATCACGGTATTTGTCAGAGAACCAAAAATATCATACATTAATAAGCACTTATTACCTATATTAATAAAGAGACTGCACATTTATTTAGTAACACATTCTCTTTAAAAAATAAAGCAACACCTTAATTAATTTCAACACAACAAACACATCAACAAAAAAACAATACTACATTACTGTCAATCAACTCTATTACATTACTTTAAATTAACGAGTATTTACTAAAAACAACAACTAATTCATTGCCTGAAAAAGCAGAGCCTCGAAATATTAATTACAAAATTATCCACTAAAATTAAATAAGTATTAAGCATTTAATAAGTCATTAAATATTATTTTTGCAGAAGAAACTATTAATCCATATACAATGAAAAATAAAGTAATAACAGATATACAGAAAATTGCAAAAGAACTTGATAATAAAAATTCAATAAACGTTTTAGATTTAAAATCTAAAATTAAAAACATATACGAGAAATTAGTTGTTTTATCGTTTTTAGAAAACAGTATTGAAAAGCTTATTAACGAAGATGACTACGAAAATAAATCGTTAAACAATGGTTTACTTGACGAAGTAGAAAAGAAAAATTTAGATAATTCGACAGGAGAACAAATTGCCAACAAGTTTATGGTTGAAATTGTTGAAGAGATGAATAGCGAGCTTGTAGAAGAATTACCTGAGAAAGAAGAAGATAAATTTAACGAAATACTTTCTCCATTTTCAGAAATTCTTAATAAAAGAAAAGAAGAACGTAATGCAGTAGAAAAAATAAATACTGAAGAAGATAATAATATTTCTGAAATAGAAAACAATACAGAAGTTGTTTCGGAACAAGATATAAAGCACGACGTTAGCACAAAATTAAACGAAGAAACCAACACGGTAAATGAGATTGATTATAATGCACATGTTGAAGTAAAAGAAATTGAAGAAGTAGAAAATACTGAAATAGTTGAAGTTGAAACTGAAGCTGTAGAAATTGAAATTACTAATGATATTATTTCTGAAGAGGTTAATTACCAAAACGAAGAATTAGATACAAACAATTACAATACAGATACTACTTCAGAAACTAACAACGAATCGGATATTGATTTTAGCCAAAATACTGAGGTAGATTATAATGAAGATTCGAACATCAGCAATACAACTGATAGTAACGATTACAATGTTAATAATAGCACCGATAATAATGAAGAAGATTATAACGATGACTATAACGACGATAATGTTTACGAAAAAATAGACACTTATGTAAGTTATTACGATACTTCGGACATGGAACCGGTTACTGAAACTTTTACGTCAACAAGTAACGAACCTGAATTTAAAGAAACAGAATTAGAATTAGAGGTTGCAGAAAAAGTTGAATTAAACACAAATAATTACATCAATACTGAAATTGAAGATGAAGATGAACAAAAAATAGAGGAAGAATCTGAAATTGAAGAAGAGGTAATTAATAATTATAAACCTGAAAATATAGTTGAATTAGAAATAGAAACTGTATCAGAAATAGAAACTACTGAACCAACTTACTCGTCAGATAATGATATCAGTAATGATATAAATACCGAAAAAGTTGCTGATTTAGGATTTGAACACACAAATGAAATTATCGACGAAAGCAATATAGAAACAAGTATTGAAAACAGTATTAACTTAAATTACGAAACTAACAGTTATACTAATAACCATGTAATTGAGGAAAATACCTCTAGAGAAATAGTTGATACTTTAATTCAGGAAGATAAAAAAATAGAGCAAGCTCCTAAAAGTATATACCAGAATACGCCCGTTAAAAAATCGTTACACGACGAATTAATGAGAGGTAGTATAAAAATAGGATTGAACGATAGAATTGGTTTCGTACGTAAACTTTTTAAAGGAAATCAAGAAGATTTTAATAGAGTATTATCTCAATTAAATACTTTTACAAATATTGAAGAGGTTAGAGATTTCATTAACAATATAATAAAACCCGAGTACAAATGGGATGATGAATCGGAATATGTAATACGATTTATAGAAATAATAGAATCAAAATTTTAATAAAATGTCCAAACTATATTTAGTTCCTACCCCAATAGGTAACCTTGAAGATATTACATTAAGATCGTTACGAATTTTAAAAGAAGTAGATTATATTTTGGCAGAAGACACACGTACTTCTTCTAAATTATTAAGGCATTTTGAAATTACAACACCAATGATATCGCACCACATGCACAACGAACATAAAACCGTTGATAAACTTGTGGAAAGAATTAAAGAAGGCGAAACATTTGCTTTAATTACCGATGCTGGTACTCCTGCAATTTCCGACCCTGGTTTTTTACTTAGCAGAGCCTGTGTTAAAAACGATATTGAAATAGATTGTTTACCTGGAGCAACTGCTTTTGTACCTGCTTTGGTTAATTCGGCATTGCCAAACGACAAGTTTATTTTCGAGGGATTTATTCCTGTAAAAAAAGGTCGTCAAACACGTTTTAAGTTTTTGGCAGAAGAAACTCGTACTATTATAATTTACGAATCGCCTCATAAAATAATAAAAACCCTTAACGATTTTGTAACGTATTTTGGTGCCGATAGAAATGTTAGTATTTCAAGAGAAATAACAAAACTGCACGAGGAAACTATTAGAGGTACTGCCGAAGAATTAGTTACTCTTTTTGAAACAAAAACACCAAGAGGAGAAATGGTTGTAATTGTGGAAGGAAAAAAATAGTTTTTTGCGCTGAAAAGTGCAACTTAAAAACATCCGCCTAAAATTAATATTTAAATATTAATTTTAGGCGGATGTTTTTTTTTAATAATCCGTTACTTTTTTTTACGTAAAACACTGTGCATCAACAATAATCAAGAATAAAAAAAACAATAACTATTTAATATTTATATTACTCATTTTTAGAGTATTAAATTGATAATTACACATTGTTAATTTATAAATTAACGGAATCTTTTTTTTAAAACACACCAATAACCAAAATAGCATATTATAAATTGTAAAGCATGGAAACTAAATGGAATTTATCGAAGGAAGAAAACAAACAAGTTATTGAAAAACTTAAAAAAGAAGTTTACAACGATAATATAATAGCTGAGTTACTTGTGCAACGTGGCATTGAAGATTTTGAATCGGCTAAAGATTTTTTCCGTCCGAGTTTAGATAAATTACATAATCCATTTTTAATGAAGGATATGGACAAAGCGGTTGAAAGACTTGATTTTGCCATAACTAACAACGAAAGAATATTGATTTATGGCGATTATGATGTTGATGGAACCACATCGGTAGCATTAATGTATTCTTTCTTAAAAAAGAGATATCCGAATGTTGATGTTTATGTTCCTGACAGATACAACGAAGGTTATGGAGTTTCTATTGCAGGTATTGATTATGCTTCGGAAACAAACTGTGACTTAATTATTGCCTTAGATTGCGGTATAAAAGCAAATGATAAAATAGATTACGCAATTACCAAAAACATTGATTTTATAGTTTGCGATCATCATAATCCTGGAAAAGAACTTCCAAATGCAGTTGCAGTTTTAGATCCGAAAAGAGAAGATTGCAATTATCCGTATAAAGAATTAAGCGGTTGTGGTGTTGGGTTTAAGCTACTGCAAGGTTATTCTGAAAAAAAATCAATAGAAAAAAATGAACTTCTACAACATTTAGATCTTGTTGCAGTAAGTATTGGTGCCGATATTGTGCCTATTACAGGAGAAAACCGAATTTTAACTTATTACGGACTAAAGCAATTAAACCAACATCCTAGAGCTGGGTTTAAAGCAATAATGGAACAATACGATATTCCGGAATTTAATGTTACCGATGTGGTTTTTAAAATTGCACCACGTATAAATGCTGCTGGACGTATGAAACATGGTAAATATGCTGTGCGGTTAATGATTCAGCCCGATTTAGAACAGGCACGTATTCAGGCCGAAAAAATAAACGAGTACAATAAAAACCGAAAACTTAAAGATCAGGAAATAACTATTGAAGCTCTAAAACAAAAAGAAGACAACAACGAACAAGATAACTTTTCGACAGTTGTTTACCACCCCGATTGGCACAAAGGTGTAATTGGCATTGTTGCATCTCGATTAATTGAAAAATACCACCGTCCTACTGTGGTTTTTACTTCTAGCGGAATTGATACCATGGCAGGATCAGTACGGTCTGTTGTAGGTTTTAATGTTTATGATGCTTTAGAATCGTGTTCGGAACTTATAGAACAGTTTGGAGGGCACAAATATGCTGCTGGACTTACTATTAAAAAAGAAAATTATACTGAATTTAGAAACAAATTTGAAGCTGAAGTTAAATCTACAATATCAGAAGACTCTTTAATTCCACAAATAAATATTGCGGCAACTATTACTTTAAACGACATTAATAATAAGTTTTATAAAATACTAAAGCAATTCGAGCCATTTGGACCTGAAAATATGCGTCCTGTATTTATGAGTAAATTATTAGTTGATAACGGAAAAGGACGGCTTGTTGGAGAAAACAAAGATCATATTAGATTAAATATTAAACACCCCGATAGCCACATTACAATTATAGGAATTGGGTTTAGTATGGCAGATAAATACAATTATGTTACAGGTAATCAAGAATTTTCGGCAGTTTACGAAATAGATGAAAATACATGGAAAGGAAATACAAGTTTGCAATTAATGCTTAAAGACATAAAGCAAACTACTTAATTTTAGTTTCAATAAATAACTTTCCAAAAAAGAGAGTGTTTTGTCTTTTATATGGAAAATATTATTATCTTTATCTTATAGAACGTAAAAGAAAAGTAAAAACTAGATAATTTTGAGTTCACTATTTTAGTACACAGTGGCCTAATAATTACCAAATATACCATATACCAATTGTTTTCCCCATTCGCTGTGTTAAAAAATAAACAGCTTATTAACAATTTTATCTAGTGTCATAAAAGAGGAATTGATTAGTATTTTTAATACTACTTCAATTCCTTTTTTATTTTATATAAAAAATAGCACTCCATTAAACGTATAAAAATACAGTAAACACAAACTAGCTTAATAAAATAATAGATTAGATAAATCATTACTTATCTTTGCAAAGATTATTTTTATACTCAACAAAAATAAATAGTTTTATGAAAGAGAAAATCAGCCATATTTTTCCCGCATTAGAAGAAGCTCTAGTTACCGAAATAGTTCAAAATAGTAACTTAAAAAAACTAGATAAAGAGGAAATTCTATTTTCTGCAGGACATAAAGTAAGCGATTTTCCTATGGTATTATCTGGATCTTTAAGAATTTTACGAGAAGATGGAGAAGGTAACGAACATTACTTATACCATATTTTTGCAGGAGAAACTTGTGCTATGAGTTTAACTTGCTGTATGAGCAACAAACCAAGTAAAGTTAAAATTATTGCAGAAGAAGATTCGGAAGTAGTTATTGTGCCAACTTTTTTAATGGATTTATGGATGACAAAATTTCATACATGGAAATCGTTTGTTACCCGCACATACAATTTTAGGTTTGATGATTTGCTAGAAACAATTGATAGCATTGCTTTTTCTAATATGGATGAGCGTTTATTGAAGTATTTATACGATAAATCGAGAGCTATTGCAGCTAGCACACTAAACATTACCCACCAAGACATTGCTTACGAACTAAACACTACAAGAGTTGTAATTTCGAGATTATTAAAGCAGTTAGAAAAAAAAGGACTTTTAACTTTAGGTAGAAACAAAATTGAATTAGCAAAAGGCACATTAGCTAAAAGGTTAAATAATTAAAGTTTAACCAACAAAACTACCAACTTTATTTTTGCATGAAGGATAGAACGGTTACCCCACAGAGAAATTTTGAAACAAAGTGGAAAAATTGAACGAGGAGTAAAAGTGATAGCCTGACCACATAGCGATAGCGGAGTGGACATGCCCTTATATTTTATAATATCAACATTAAAACTAGCCTTAAAACATTCTACTAAAACACTTTTTAGCACATTAAATAATCCGTTACTTTTTGTAGTACACTGTTTATCAATTAAATTAAGCATAAAAAAACTACAGTAATTTAATATTTCATACTACTGATTTTAAAAGTATTAAACTGATAATATAACGGAGTTTTGTATATTAATAGCAACTAAACACACTGCTATGAATATATTAAAACGTTATTTTTTGATATTAACTTTTATATTAATATCAAATTCTATTACTTCTCAAACAAACACTAATAGCAACTATAACCTAAAGTATCAGAAACTTAATTTAAGTATTGATCCGAATGTTTATTTTATTGAAGGAAGTGTTGAAAGTTTCTTTACATACAACAAGCTAACTTCTGAAATTGTGTTTGATTGTAGTGATGAATTAAATATAAAAGAGGTTATTTATCACAACAAAAATATAGAGTACACTCTACAAAACAACACGCTAATTTGTAAACTTCCTTTGGTTGTATTTGAAAATAGATTTGACTCTATTTTAGTTAAATATAACGGTACTCCAAGTAAAATAAATAATGCTTTCAGACAAGACAAACACAATGATGTTCCGATTATTTGGACTATGTCGGAGCCATATGGAGCGAAAGATTGGTGGCCTTGTAAACAAGGTTTAACTGATAAAATTGATTCTGTAAAAATAACAATATCTACACCTAAAGAATATACATCGGTTGCAAACGGTTTGTTAATAAACGAAGAAGTTATTGAAAATACTAGATATTGCACATGGAAACACAAATACCCTATACCTACATATTTAATAGCTGTTTCGGTAACAAACTATACAAACTTCACCACCAATTACATTAGCAATAATGGTGATATAATTCCAATACAAAACTTTGTTTACCCAGAAAATGAGGCTGAAAGAAAAGTAGAAATAGAATACACTAAAAAACCAATGGAGTTGTTTGAAACTCTATTTGAACCATACCCATATACTAAAGAAAAGTATGGATATGCCGAAGTTAATATGAATGGAGGTATGGAAAATTCTACAATTAGTTTTATGGGTAAATTCTATCCCGATTTAATTACCCACGAATTAGCTCATCAATGGTTTGGAAACAAAATAACATGTGCATCGTGGCAAGATATATGGATTAACGAGGCGTTTGCTACTTACTTAACAGGATTGACTTACGAACATTATCATGGCGATTTTAAACAATGGCTTGGCAAAGCTATAGAAACAATTACTGAGTTTCCGGATGGTAGTGTATTTGTAAACGATACTACTTTAACTTCAAATATATTTAATTACAGATTACAATATTTAAAAGGTGCAATGATGCTTCATACTCTTAGGTGGAAAATTGGAGATGATAATTTTTACAACGCTATTAAAAATTATTTAAAAGACGAAAAGTTAGTTTTTAACTTTGCTACTTCCCAAGATATGATAAATCATTTTGAACTTGTTTATGGAAATGATTTATCCGATTTTTTTAATCAGTGGCTGTATTCCGAAGGGCATCCATCGTATGAAATAGAATGGAAACAGGATGACTATAAAACTTTGACAGTAATAATTAAACAAACTCAATCTGATAAATCGGTTGATTTTTTTAATATACCAATTGAAATAAAAGTAAAAGGAACTAACAACGAAGAGGAATATTTACGTATTGGTGTTGATTATAATAATACAGTGTATAAAGCAGACATTGATTTTACTATAAACTCAATAGAATTTGACCCAAACAAATGGATTATATCAAGTAATAATAAAATAAATGGAAAACTTTTTTTATCTGAACAGTTTATAAAGTTAAGTAATACTTGGAATACTTTCGAGAATAAAAATAATGAATTAGTAATTTCATCAACCGAAAATTTCAATAAACGTGTAAATATTGTACTGATAGATATTAATGGGAAAGCTATAATAAACAAAACTGTAAGATTTAACCATAAATACCTACTGAGTTTAAACGATTTAACTGAAGGGCTATACATTTTAAAAATCAATAACAAATATGTTAGAAAAATGTTATTGAAATGCAATAATTAACTCAGGTGCTGCACCAAATATATAGACTCTGAAATATATGACTTTATATTTGGTGTAAATAAAATTGACATTGAAACTAACAAAATTCCAACACTTTCTGAAATCAACTATAATACTTCTCCTATTATTTTGTTTACATAATTAAGTACACCTCTAAAACTGAAATTAAATTAATTTCACACTTTATGTAACAAACACTTCGTTACATAAAAACTAAATCTACAAATCAGCTAATTCGCTAAAAAGCAAATTAAATAGACAGATTGAAGCGTACCTAATTGTACTCGTAAATTATCGTAATTACACACTTATAATCAATAGTTTAGATATATATATTTTAAGTAACAGTAATTTTATATATTAATAATTATGATTAATTAAGTTAATAAAACAATTACAAAGCAGTTTATAAAACTACGTAAATTCAGTTTTTAATTTCAACATATTTATTTGAACTATATAAATAAATAACTAGTAAAAGTGCTTTATTTAAGGTTAATAACCTTAATACATATTACAACCTCTTAGTATTAATATCCCCTATTTTTAATGTTTAAACAATTCTATTAAGTGTATTACAGTATGCTTTTGTATAAATATATTATGCAAACTGTATTAATATATAAGTAGAGTTTTAATAAAATGTTTTCATTAATCAATCAATGCTATGTATTTATAGTAAAAATTAACAAGTATAATATAATTACATAATAACAAATTTTAATTTAAGGAACAGTACAGTTTATTAGCAACTCTATTGTTCTAATGTATTAATTCAAATCAGAAACTAGGTAATTTAACCCTAATCTGATTATAAAACATTTAACTATCATGAAGTTTTTTAAACTATTGAGTATTGTATTACTAGGAGCATTAGCTATTACATCGTGTAAGCTAGAGAAAAATTCAATTCCTACAGATAAGGTTATTGATGCTGAAGAACAACTAAATATTCCTGATAAATTTGATTTTTCAACTAGTAAAACAATTATTTTAGAGCTAGGAGATAAATACAAAAAGGCAACCAGATTTAATATTTACACATACGATAGCTCAAAAAATGAGCAAAATGAAATTATAGAAGACGATAATACAAAATCGAATAGTGAGGAAATGATGGGTGAAAAACTTTTCACAAAAGTTATTATGCCAAATGACGAAACTGATTTTAAAGTTTCGGTACCATCACATATAAACAAACTTTATGTTACACGACAAGTTGATGGTGTTTCAGCTCATGAAGTTGTTGATTTAAGTATGGGAAAAACAAACTATCAATTATTTACAGCTAATACACAAGTTGATGATACTGTTGATATGTTATACGGAGTAAACACAACAAGAGATTTATTTACTATTAATACAGTTACTGGAGTTCAAACAATGCTTAATGCTACAATTCCAGATGCAGGTTCGGTTGCTTGTGCATACGATCAAGTAAATAGATTATTGTATTACATTACAAATTCTTCTCCTAATAAATTGTATTCGTACAATATAGATACAGAGGTTTTTGTGTATATAGGAAATACTAACTCAGGAGGAGCTAGACTTGAATATAGAAAAGAAGATGGTTTATTATACTACTCAAGCCTTGCTAATATAAAAACCATTGATCCTTCTGATGCAAGTTTAGTTAATAATTTTACAATTATTGGTTTACATAATCCAGGATGGGGAGATATAGCCTTTACAGATACCGGAGTTTTATACCTATGTTCTTTATCTGGCTTGTATCGACTTGATGTTGGAGTTGCAGCTAATACTTATGATGCTGTTAGAATTAATGCATCTGATTTACCATTTAATCCAACGTCAATGGCTTTCGATTCTAATTCTAATTTATGGTTAGGAGTAAACGAAGGTGGAATGGGTCGTACAATTATTATGGATAAAGTTACAGGAGGTTGGGAGTATAAATTTTCACCTCACTCAATAAAAGTAAATGATTTAACGTGTAAGCTTTACGATGAATCTACGATTCCTGAAACTGATACTGATGGAGATGGAGTAATTGATTTTTATGATGTATATCCTAACGATCCAGAAAGAGCATTTGTTTTATGGGGACCAAGTGAATTTGGTATCGGTACTTTAGCTTTCGAGGATCTTTGGACTAGTCAAGGAGATTACGACTTTAACGATTTAGTACTTAATTACAAAACAAAAACAGTATTAAACGCTCAAAATGATGTTGTGGAAATATTTTTCCAATATGATATTAAAAACATTGGAGCATCGTATATAAATGGTTTCGGTTTTGAATTACCAATTCTACCAAGTAATATTACAGGTGTTACAGGGCAAATACTTACCGAAAACATGATTAATGTTGCTGCTAACGGAACAGAAATTGGTCAGAGCAAAGCAGTAGTGATAGTAATGGATAATAATAGTTTAACAAATAACACAACACCAACTTTTGAGTTGAAAGTTTCTTTTGCAAGTAATCTTAGCGTAGAAGATGTAAACTTAGATGGTATTAATCCGTTTATTTTTATTGATGGAAATCGTGATATAGAGGTTCATTTAATAGATCATACACCAACCGACTTAGCAGATATGAGCAAGTTTGGAACTAAAGATGATATATCCGTTCCTGCTAATGGAACATACTATAGAAATATTGAAAATATGCCATGGGCATTAGATATAAAATTTGATTTAATGTACCCAAAAGAAACACACAATATAATGTTGGGTTATTTAAAATTCTTAAACTGGGCTCAGTCAGGAGGTGCATTATATACCGATTGGTATAAAGAAGTTGCAGGATATAGAGATTTATCTCATCTTGAAAACTAAAACCTTTTTAAATTGAATTAATAAAAGAAACACTGCTAATACAGATTTTACTGTAATTAGTGGTGTTTTTTTATTGCCCCATGTTTTGTAGAATTGTAAAATAATAATTCTAAGTTCACCTACATTAGTATCTCTAAAAAAGTTTTGTAGAATCAATTAAAACGGCACTTTCAAGTTATTTGATGAAATACTAAAATTAGTAAGCAGTTGTTATACCAATTATAAATCAAATTGACTTATAAAAGTATTTACAAAAAATTTATGATGAGTTATAGATTTTACTAATTTTTCAGATAGTTTTTGTTTGACAAAATCCCATAGCCATTCTTTCTTCCTTTACTTTTATTACTTTTCCGCTAAATTCTAAACTTCGGTTTTTATGGATCACCCATTATTTCT
>JAGLDK010000071.1 GCA_023145615.1 Ichthyobacteriaceae bacterium
CAATTCATGTTCTTACTATATTTGATAATGTTTTATAGTAAAAGTATAAATTAATAATTTGTATTACTTATTTCGAAATATGATTGAGGATGTTGACAAGCAGGACATTCTTTTGGTGCTTTTTTACCTTCATGAGAGTAACCACACTTACGGCATTTCCACACAACTTTTTCTGACTTTTCGAAAACAGTACCTTCAATTAAATTATTATAAAGTTTTGTAAATCTATCTTCATGATCTTTTTCAACTCCAGCAATAATTTTAAAAGCATTCGATATTTCTTTAAAACCTTCTTCTGATGCAATTTTAGAAAATTCAGGATACAAAATTGTCCATTCTTCATTTTCTCCCATTGCCGAACCTTTTAAGTTTTCCTCAGTAGTTCCGATTTTTCCAGCAGGATACGAAGCTGTAATTTCAACCTCTCCTCCTTCTAAAAAATTAAAAAAACGTTTTGCATGAGCTTGTTCATTTATAGCAGTTTCTTCAAAAATTGATGCAATTTGTTCATACCCATCTTTACGTGCCTGTTTTGCAAAATATGTATATCTCATTCTTGCCTGAGATTCTCCAGCAAACGACTTCAATAAATTCTTTTCTGTTTCAGTACCTTTTAAACTTTTCATTTTACAAATTTGTTAAAAAATTAAATATTTATCTAAGCTACATAATTTAAATCAATAGTTATTTTACTAAGCACAACTATTAATATTTCCGGAATTTAACTTTGTGTAATTTACAAACCATTTTTTAAAAGGTAAAATACTATTTACTTACTAAAGTATAATAGTAGCTATTTTATAACGAAACTATGCCTTCAATAACTTCACATTCTCTATATTTTTTTATTATATCATCAGCCGATTTCATAATTATTTTGATAGAGTAACTTGTATATTTTCCTGTTTTAGATACTCTTGTTGATATTTTGGCACCTGTATTATTAAAAATATCTTCTATTATTTTAGTATTGTTACCAATTGCAGGTAAAATAAATTTATATAGATATTCGGTTGGCCACTTTTTTGTAGTATCCTCTAACTGAATTTTTAAATTTGAGTAAAACGCATCTCTGTCTTGTTGCATAATTTTATGTGATAAAAGTATATATTATTGCAAAAGTAATCCTTTTTAATACAAATTGTAACATAATTTTTATTGATAAATATTCAATAAGTTATTCTTTATTTTATTGAGGAAAATGATAGTTTAAATTGTTATTATTTATAGAAATTTAAGCATTATTTAATTCAATTAATTTCTGTAATTATACGTTGTTTATTGTTGAACAATCAATTTTATATTTTAATATTTACACAATACTGTTGTTGCATAAACAATCGATGTACATATATGTTCTAATGCAATTTGACATAAATATTACTTGTTCGTCATTTATTTCCATATCTTATCTTTTTTAAATATTAGTTAATGGATTTAGTGTTTTGTTTGGTGTTAAGAATATATTTAACAACCTTTGCAAAATATGATTAATGATATAATTAACTATTTTGCTCAATTTGGGTTAACCGGACTTTTTACTGCGTCTTTTTTAGCAGGTTCAGTACTTCCACTTGGTTCTGAAGTACTGTACACTATACTATATTTTAAAGATATTGATCCTTGGTTATTACTGATTGTGGCATCAACCGGAAACTGGCTTGGTAGTATGACTAATTACTGGATTGGTACACATGGTAAATGGCAGTGGATAACTAAATATTTAAAAGTTCCTCAAAAAAAAGTTGAGAAACATTTTACTTATATACATAAGTACGATTATTACATGGCATTATTATGTTGGTTACCTATTATTGGAACTCCTATTGCAATTGCGCTTGGTTTTTTACGAAGCGATGTAAAACGTGTAACTGTTTTAATGTTTGTAGGTAAGTTTTTAAGATATTCGGTATTAAGCCTTCTGTTATATTTTTATAATTAATTATATTTCTAATATTTTATTATCGATGTAATTAATTTTAGTTTTTATTAAACTGTAAATTTATAGTCCGTTTTTTTACTGTAAAACATTTGTACATCAGTAAATTCAAACATAATAAATATTGAACTTTAATTTTTACATTATTTCATCAGCAAAAAAATAAATTTTTTATAAAATTTATTTTGTAACGTAAAGGATATTAAGATTTTAGGTTAAATTATTGTAAATTTACCTAATTAAAATTTTCATAAAATTGAAAACACAAAAAGTAATATTCACAGGTGGTCCGGGCACCGGAAAAACATCAGTTATTAACGAGCTTGAAAAGCATGGTTATAATTGTGTTCCTGAAGCTTCGAGGCAAATTTTAAAAGAAGAAATGGAAAAAGATAGTGATGCTTTGCCATGGATTGATATTTTAAAATTTAGCGAAATAGCAATAAATCGTATTAAAAATCAATTTCATGATTTTGATATTCCAAGTAAAAACGATTTTGCATTTTTCGATAGAGGTTTACCTGATGTTTTAGCATATATGCGTCATGATGATGTTGAAATTCCTGAACAATTTAATAAATTAAGTAAAGAATTGCGTTACCACGATATTGTGTTTTTATTTCCTTATTGGGATACTATTTACGAAACAGATAGTCAAAGAGTTGAAGATTCTAAAACTGCTAAAACTTTAGAATCGTACTTAAAACATAGTTATGAAATTTTAGGTTATGAAGTAATTGAAATTCCAAAAGTATCAATTGAAGAAAGAGTAAATTTTGTAAAAAATAAATTAAAGCTGATTAAATAGGTTTCTTATATAAACTGATTAAATCAATGTTAATTGTATTAGTTAGGCAACTTATAAATTTAGTAGTTAAAACAAAATAAAAAACACACATCTTATTTTATAGGAAGTGTGTTTTTTATTTATAATCATTATGAGTTATTTTAGCTTTTAAAGGTAAGTCTTGTAATTATTAGTTAAATATTTTATGCATAAAAATATACATCAAATTCTGCAAAAATATTGGGGATACCAACAGTTTAGACCTAAGCAGGAAGATATTATAAATTCGGTTTTAAATAATAACGATACAATTGCCTTACTTCCTACTGGTGGTGGAAAATCAATATGTTATCAAGTTCCGGCTATGGCAAAAAACGGTGTTGCCATTGTAGTATCTCCTTTAATTGCTTTAATGAACGATCAGGTTGAAGCTTTATTAAAACGAAATATTACTGCGGTTGCTTTAAGTAGCGAGCTAAATGAAAAGGAAATTGATGTTGAACTTGATAAGTGTGTTAATGGCGAAACTAAGTTTTTATACATATCGCCCGAAAGATTAAAAAGCAAACTTGTTCAGGTACGTATTGCGTTAATGAATGTTAGTTTAATTGCTGTTGATGAAGCACATTGTATTTCTCAATGGGGACACGATTTTCGTCCTTCGTATTTAGAAATATCCGAATTAAGAACTATTAAACCCAATGTTCCAGTTTTGGCACTTACTGCCACTGCCACTTCTATGGTAATTAAAGATATTTACGAATATCTGGATTTAAAAAAGTACAACCTTTATCAAACAAGTTTTCAGCGTAGCAATATTTCAATTTGGGTATTAAACGAGGCCGATAAGTTTTATAAATTATTAAAGGTTTTGCATAAAGTTACTGGAACTGCTATTATATATGTTCGTAATAGAAGAAAAACTAAGGAGATAAGTGATTTTTTAAATTCCGAAAAAATTGATTCTGAATTTTACCATGCAGGATTAGATAAAATCCAAAAACAAAAAGTTCAGAAACAATGGATGAATAATTCAACAAGGGTTATTGTTGCAACAAATGCTTTTGGAATGGGTATTGATAAACCCGATGTTAGGTTGGTTGTGCACATGGATATTCCGGATAGTCCGGAAGCTTATTTTCAGGAAATTGGACGTGCAGGTAGAGATGGTAAAAAATCGTTTGCCATTATGATTTATAATAGTGATGACATTGAAAGTATTGAATATTTTTCGAAAAATAATTTGGCAGATGTTGTTGATGTAAAGCAAATATTAAATTCGTTGTATGCCTCTTTTCGTATTCCTATAAATACCGAAGTTCATAATTATTTTGATTTCAATTTTTCGGAATTTGCATTTAAGTATAAAATAAAACCTTCTAAAATTTCATCGGCATTAAATGTTTTAAAAAAAGAAGATGTAATTACAGTATCTCGTGGAGATAGTAATGTGTCGGAAATTATGTTTACTGCCAACAGTGATTTTACATTTAATTATACTCGAAAAAATACATACTTAGGAATATTTGCAACAAATTTATTGCGTACTTATGGAGGTTTAATTGATGGTTTTACAAGAATAAACGAATATAATATTGCCAAAAATAATGCACTTACTATTGATGTGGTTGGTAAAAACTTAACAAAACTTCAGGAAGATGGAATTATAAAATATAAACCTGGAAGTAAGCATCAAAGAATTAAATTTTTATTGCCACGAGATGATAAGTATATGTATAAGAAAATTTCGAAATCAATTGAAATTAGAAATACACGTACACGAGAAAAAATTGAGGCTATGATTAATTACGTTTCAAATACCGAAGATTGTAGAAATGTACAAATGCTAAATTATTTCGATCAGGATAATAATGGAGATTGTAATAATTGCGATAACTGTTATTATAACAACAAAAGTAATAAAACGGATATTGGAAAGTTGGAGTTACAAATTATTGATTTGTTAAAGTTGCTAGATTATTCAAGCAGAGAAATTGCTTTTAAAATTGATGCCGACGAAAATGACATAATAAAAGCACTAATTAACTTATTAGAAAAAGAAAGTATTGTTATAAAATCTAATAATAAATACTCATTAATTTAATTATGTAATTGTTGATTTTTCTGGACCTACTACCCCATTAATTTTTGTATATATACAAAAATATTTGTTGTGAAACTTAAGTTAGTTATACCTTTGCTTATATATATAATACTCCGTAATAGTTAATTAACAATGTGTAATTATATATTAATAATCTTAAAATTACTAATATATAATATTAAATAGATGTAGTGTTTACAGTGTGTTATGGTAAAAAGTAACGGACTATTATATATAGATAGTTGATAAGTAATATCTAAAAATCAAGAAACATATTTTATAAGTAATAATACATGTTTATTTAAAATTATATGTGTTTACCTGTTTACTAATAATTTTGTTATGTGTTTTTTTAAGTATAATAATTTTAAATAAGAAATGTAATATGAATACACCACGTATAGTATTTATGGGTACCCCCGATTTTGCGGTTGCATCTTTATCGGCTTTAATTGATAATGATTATAATGTAGTTGCAGTAATTACCGCTCCGGATAAACCTGCCGGACGTGGACGTAAAATAAACGAATCGGCAGTAAAAAAATATGCTGTTTCTAAAAATATACCAGTACTTCAACCCGAAAAATTAAGAGATGAGAATTTTTTAGAGGAATTAAGAAGTTACGAAGCCGATTTACAAATTGTAGTTGCTTTCAGAATGTTACCAAAATTAGTTTGGGACATGCCAAAAATGGGGACTTTTAATTTACATGCTTCTTTATTACCTCAATACCGTGGTGCTGCACCAATAAATTGGGCGGTTATTAATGGAGAAAGTAAAACTGGAATTACTACTTTTTTACTTGATGAAAATATTGATGAAGGAAATATTTTATTGCAGAAAGAAGTTGAAATAAACATTAACGATAATGTTGGTATTGTACACGATAACTTAATGAATGCAGGAAACGATTTGGTTTTAAAAACTGTTGATGGTTTGGCAAACGGAACAATATCGCCTAAGAAACAAAACGAAAGTTTAGAATTAAAACCAGCTCCAAAAATATTTAAAGACGACTGTCGTATAAACTGGAAAAATAACGCACTTACCATACATAATTTTATTAGAGGTTTAAGTCCTTATCCAGGAACTTGGACAAAAATATTTAATGATGGAAAAGAAGTTGAAGCAAAAATAATTTCGGCATTGTTTGTTGTAGAAGAACACAACTTAGAGGTTGGTGTAATTATTGCCGAGAAGAAAAAAATAAGCGTTGCAGTATCTGATGGATTTATTGAAATAAAAGAAATTCAAATATCGGGAAAGAAAAGAATGAGAACTATTGATTTACTTAATGGTTATAGCTTTTCTGAAGATTCTAAGGTGATATAAATACTATATTAACCAATAAATAATGGCATTTGAAGTTGAAAACTTACAAATAGGGCATTAATAACGTTTTTTTATCATATTAATTACGGTAAAACTTGCACGAACCCTTATTAACTCTATATTTGTAAGGAATCAATAACAGAATTAATTGTAATTAACCATATAAAAAGCAATATTTATGAATAAGGGTGATTTAATAAATGCAATGGCAGAAGCTGCTGGTATCAAAAAATCAGAAGCTCAAAAAGCACTAGAGTCTTTTACTTCAAGCGTATCTTCTACATTAGCAAACGGTGATAGAATTTCATTAGTAGGATTCGGTTCTTTTTCTATTTCAAGAAGAGAAGCAAGAGAAGGTAGAAATCCACAAACAGGAGCTGCTATTCAAATTGCGGCTAAAAACATCGTAAAATTCAAAGCAGGAAATGAATTAAACGAAGACGTAAATAAGTAATATTTACTCTTAGTTAAATATATAAAAAAGGGAATATAAATTATTTTATATTCCCTTTTTTATGCTTAAAACTTAACCTTTTTTAGATATATACTTAGTAATTTACTTTAAATTAAACACTTAACGTAAATAATTGATTAGTAGTTAGATATAGTTTAGGCTAATTATAGTTAAACAAAATAATACAAGCAATTGTATTGATTGTCAGCTAATTACAGTTTATTTTATTTATCATTTAATATTTACATATAATTTTTTGATGTAAGTGCTTGTGTTTTCAAAATATCAATCTGATTTTTTATTAAATTAGAGTAACGCTAAAAGTACTACTATGCAAAAATATGCCCCACAAAAAGGAAATTTAATTATTGCTGCCCCTTCCTTATCATTAGATTCTTCTTTTGGTAGAACTGTTGTATTAATTTCGGAACATAACGAATCAGGTTCGGTAGGTTTTATTCTTAACAAGCCATTAGGAATTGACTTAAGAGAATTAATGCCCGATCTTAATTGTAATTCGGAATTATATGGCGGTGGTCCTGTTGAGCGCGACAGTTTATACTTTCTGCATCAATCTCCAGAGCTTATACCCGACTCTATCGAAATTTCTAATGGAATATACTGGGGAGGTGATTTTAATAAGCTAAAAGAATTAATTAATCAAAATGCTATTGATGCGTCGTCAATTAAGTTTTTTTTGGGATATGCTGGTTGGTCTGAAACTGAATTAGAAGAAGAAATTGAAGAAAAGTCGTGGATTATTTCCGACTTAAAAACATCCACTAACAATATTATAAACACAAAAGATAAACATTTGTGGCGTAATAAAATGAGAGAACTTGGTGGTAATTATATTTTATGGTCGAACTCCCCTTCCGATCCATCGTTTAATTAAAACTTAAAATGCGTTATATATTTTTATAATTATAAAAATATATAACGCATTTTAAGTTTACACAAAATTAAATGTTAATGAGTGAACAAAAACCTATATCTTTTAGTGAACAAGTGAACGCCATTAATTATAAATAAATTTGTGTCATTATTTTTATTAAACAATAATAAACCGTTTTATGAAATTAGCTTTATTTGATTTTGATGGTACTATTACAAAAAAAGATACCCTAATTGATTTTATAAAATATAGTGTTGGCAAAAAAGCATATTATTTTGGTTTGGCAAAAATGTTTTTTATGTTGATTGGTTTTAAATTAAAAATTATTCCAAACCACAAAGCCAAAGAAAAATTCATTGCTCATTTTTTTGGAGGTTGGAATATTTCAGAATTTCAAAAAAAAGCCACTGAATATTCTAATATTGAAATTGATAAAATTACTTTTCCAAAAGCCATTGAAAAACTAAATTGGCATAAACAACAAAATCATAAAATTGTGGTGGTTTCGGCATCAATGGAATGTTGGTTAAAACCTTGGTGTGTTAAAAATAATTTAGATTTAATTTCAACCCAATTAAAAGTTGTTGACGGAAAAGTATTAGGTAGCTTTTATACCAAAAATTGCCATGGTCAAGAAAAAGTAAACAGAATTAAGAAGGAATTAAATCTTAATAATTTTGATGAAATTTATGCTTATGGAGATAGTAGCGGAGATACAGAAATGCTAGAATTTGCAGATAAAGGATTTTATAAATTGTTTGAATAACAATTTATTTATCTCATTTACGATACTCAACTATTAAACATTACTAAACAAAATTACTGAAATGACAAAAAATATACTTTTAGGTACGTTGGTTGTTTTATTACTACACTTACCTTTTTTTATTCTTGGCGAAGATTCGTTTGTTTTAATTTTAGATAATTTAGATGCAGATGTTTCATATATGCAAGTTTTAAAACTTAGCGGTAAGCTTTTAATATTTAATGATTCATCGTTAGTTCCTAATATTTCAAATGGCTTAAGTAGGAGTTATTTTCATTCAGAATATTCATTTGTTAGAGTATTATTTTATTATTTACCAACTTTTTGGGCTTATGTAGTTAATTCAATTATTGTACGTTTAGTTGGTTTAATTGGTGTTTGTTTATTGGCTAAAGACTATTTTGGAGCAGATAAAAAAAGTAATTACTTATCTTTATTAATTGCTATTTCATTTGCTATTTTGCCATTGTATACAATTTTTGGATTAAGTGTAACTGGTCAGCCTTTAATATTATGGGCATTTTTAAACCTTAAAAAGAATCATAAATTAATTGTAAGTAGTGTAATTATTTTGCTATTTCCATTTTATTCTCATTTTTCGTTAGCAGGTATTTTTATTGTTGGAGCATTAGTAGCTTATTGGTTATTTGATTACTTTTTTAACAATAACAATAAGCAAAAAGCGGTTAATTATTGGTTCGGAATTATTGTGATAACATTAATGTATGTAATAGCAAATATTTCTATTTTTAGAGGTTTTATTTTCGATAGCACCGAAACTATTCGTGATGAATTTACCAACTCCTATCCTTCTGTTTTAGATGTATTTGGTAGAACTTTAACTTTGTTATTTAGAGGCAAATATCTTTCATCAGAATATTATAGCTTTCCTATTGTATTTCTATTAATATACATTTTATGGAAAAAAACAGAACAAGCTGAAACAGTAAAAAAACTTGGATTTATAATTTTATTGATTTCGGTATTTTATGGAGGCTATCATTTAATTTCGGTTCCGCTTGAAGGTAAATTACAAATAGTAACAGCTTTTAGGTTTCATAGAGTTTATTTTTTACTTCCGTTTTTATTTTTGTTAATTTTACTTTTTGCGTATAAAGACAACTTACTAAATAAAAAGGTATTATATACAACGGTAATTTTATTTATATCAACATCGTTATTTGCTAATAAAGAGTTTAGTTATAGTATAGCGTTAAATGTTTTACCTGCAAAATACACCTCTCGTACTCATAGTTATAAATCGTTTTATTCCGAACATCTTTTTGGATTAATATCAAAACACATTAATAAACCAAAAGCAAATTACCGCATTGCAAGTTTAGGATTACATCCTGCAATGGCTCAATATAATGGTTTTTATACTGTTGATTTTTATTTGAATTATTATCCGTTATCAGTTAAAAAAGAGTTCAGACAAGTTATTAGTAAGGAAATTGATAAAAGCGATTGGATAAGAAAATATTACGATAATTGGGGTGGTAGAAATTATTTATATAGCTCTGAATTAGCGGAAACTTGTTTATTTAATTGCTGTAAAAATTCAGAAATTGAGATAAATAATCTAGAAATAAATACAGAAAAACTAAAACAAATGGGAACTGAATATATATTTTCAGCAGTCCCAATTTTAAATTTTAAAACACTTAATTTAACTTTCGATAAAGCGTTTGAAGATGATATTTCGAAATTTAAAATATATTTATATAAGTTGTAATTGTAGTATTAACTTATTAAGTAGTGTTTTCTTAATCAAGCTTATTAAACCCAAAATGGAGTATAAACAATATTGTTTATACTCCATTTTGGGTTTAATAAATATTTATTTTACATTTATTAACTATAATAATTATAAATAACAAAAACTTAGTTAGCCTACTAAAAAGTTTATAATAAGCTCAAAACTTACTAGCCACGAAAATATTGTTAACTGTAAAAATCTATCTTTTAAAACAAGTTTAGTTGGATTACCACTCTTTTGTTCTACAAAAGTTATTTGCATATATCTAAGTATTCCTAGTATTACAAAAAATGCTGTTAAGTATAAATATTGGGTATTTAATCTTTCTAAAACATCGGGAGATACTGTATATAAAATATAACTTATTATTACAATTCCCGACATTAATATCATTGATGCATTTATAAACTCAAGGTTATAGCCTCCAATACTTTTTCTCATTAAATTACTTTCCGACGATAATATTACATCATCTCTTCTTTTTGCCAAAGCCAAAAACACTGCAAGTAAAAAAGTAATTATTACTATCCATTTCGATAATGTAATATCAGTAACAACCGCACCAGCCATTAATCTCATAACAAAACCAGCAGCAACAATAAATACATCAACTATAGGAATTTGTTTTAACTTAAAAGTGTATGCAATGTTCATTACAAAGTAAAATGCTAGTACATAAAACAAGTTTGTGTTATAAATAAATGCACCTGTTAACGATGTAATTGATAAAACGGCCATTATAATTAATGCCATTTTTTTGCTAATTTTTTTACTAGCCAACGGACGGTGCTTCTTTTTAGGATGTAACCTATCTTCTTCTATATCGTTTAAGTCGTTTAGTATATAAATACTACTTGCAATTAAAGAAAATGTTGCAAATGAAATTAACGTATTAGTAATACTATCAACCGAAAATTTGAATACAAAAAATAGTGGAGCAAAAACAAATAGGTTTTTAATATAATGATCGGGACGCAAAAGTTTTATAATACTTTTAAGCTTACTAGTATTTAGTATATTTTCTTTCGATTCAAATTTATCAGTTCCAGAATATGTGTTTTGTTGTATTTCTTTAATTTTTTCATCTTCTATCATAGTAGCTATTTTTCAGGTTAGTTGAAAATCATAACACTCTAATACAATAATACTGTTAAGTATTAATAGTGTATATAACTAATATATAGTTATTTAATACACATGATGTTGTAAATTAGTACAGGTGCAATTAATACCGATTAAGTAAAAAAAACATTTTTATATGCTTAATTTTTCAATAAATTATTAAGCATATCAGTTATTTTTATTGATGCCTTAGTTTTTAAAATGGTATTGTTAAAATCAGATATTGATTGAATTCCGATAATACTATTACTTATAAATATTTCATCGTAATTAATTAAATCAAAATGTTTTATTGATTTTTCTGAAATAGTATATTCTGTTTCAGTATTAATACTTTGCATTAAAAGTTTGCGTATAATACCAGCCACACAACCATCGGTTAATTTCGGAGTAAATATGTTATAGTCTTTAACTACAAAAATATTAGCATTTAATGCTTCGGTTATATTATTTTCATCATTAACTAAAATCATATTATTCAGTTTGTTTTGCACAGCCTTCCCTCCTGCTATTGAGTGCAAAATCATGTTGTTTGTTTTTATTGTGGACAATAAAGTTTTACTTTTTTTAATATCCAAATAAGTTCCAATTTTATAGCTGTTGTTGTTTATCTGAAAAGTTGAATTTGGCAACGAATTTATTTCAATAATATATTCGGCAGTATTTTCGGTTACAAAATATATGTTGTTATCTGCTTTTCGGAATAAAGTTAAACGAACCCTAGAATTTTTAAGATTTGCAAAATCATCATTAACAAATTTCATTATCTCATTTCGTAATTCATCAACATTATTAAAAGGATTTTTATAATTAACAATATTGCAAGAGTTTTTTAGCCTAATAAAATGATGATGTAAAAAAGGTATATTGCCATCAAATATTCTGATTGTTTCGAAAATTGAATCTCCAAAACGGTAAGCTCTATTAATAATATCTATCGAAAATTCTGATTTATTAATTATATCTCCATTAAATATAATTTGATTTGTCATTTATAATAAGATTTAATTGTTTCGGTAAACATTATATTAGATAGGTTTGCCCCATCTAAAATTAGTTACCAATTAAAAACCCCATAAAAAAACAACAGTTTCATTTATGGGGTTTAATATTATTTTTATAAGTAAAGTATTACTTACTATTTAAGTTAATTAAATTAGCTTCAATATACTTCTCTCCTAAGTTTTCTAGAATTTTGCAAATTACAGATTCATCACCATCAACAGCTAAAGCAGAATAACCTGTTTTATTACGTTTTGCAAGTTGCATATCAATAATATTAATATTTTTTGATGCTAATGCCGAAAGTAGAATTAATAAAATACCGGGTGCGTTAATGTGCTTCGTTAAAATTACTTTTTTGGTAACAGCAAGTTTAAGTTCAACACCATCAACTTCAAGTAAATAAATTTTACCAGCATCGTAATCAGGCATTTTAAAGCTATCACCAAAAGTTAAGTTTTTAAAAGTATCTTGATCTGTATTTTTAATATACTCAATAGCATCGTCAATATGATGAAGTTTATCTTCGATATCTAAAAACGCCACGGCAGTACCATCGTTATTCGATTTTAAACGAGCTTTTTCTACATTTATTCCTTCAGATGCAAGAGTATTAAAAATAGCAGAAATAGTACCTGGGTTATCTAAATGTTCGGAATATAAACCAGTAATTTTTTCAGTATCAGTAACAGGAATTTCGTTACTTACAGTAACAGACTGATCTCCTTTTCTGATTCTGATTGCGTTAAAATTACCCATCCCGATAGAGTTTGGATATACATCTAAGAAGTTTCTGAAATCTCCACCAAACGAAAATTCAGGAATTTGCTTTCTTTCTTCCTTTATAGTAGAACGCTGATTAAGTATTTCAATACCTTTATTAAGCACAGTATAATCAACCTTTAAACTATGGTTATCGAAAATCGTTCTTTTTTCAGGAATAAGTTTCGAAAAACTTACGTAATCCTTATATCCAGCTTCGTATATATACTTTAAACTATCCTCGTAATTAAGACCATAGTGCTCAATTTTATGAGTATCAGTACCCAAAGCAACAGGAATATTAAGAGCTTTAGCACGTTTAAGTATATTTAAAGTAGGATACACACCTACTCCTTTTACCTTTCCGGCCATGTTAACATCAAGCGCCAAATTTCTGTCCGAAATAATTTCAAGCACAGTACGGAATTTATTAGCAAGCGGATGTGTACTTGTTTCGAAATTTAAAATAGCTTCTGGCACATCAACATTAAGTTTAGGTAAATCAATATGTCCAATTATCTGAATCATATCTCCCGAATACTCAATCATTTCCATCATTTCGTTTAAATAGCCATTCCAATAAGCTTCTAAACCACCACGCATTTCAACAAGTTCCAAAGCCTCTTCTTTCGATCCGTCGTATGGCAAACCTTCAGGTGCAAAGTGTACCGACCCTATTACAAAATCAGCTTCATCAGCCTGAAAAAGTTTTGATCTGTTCCATTGTAAACCTAAATCCGAACCCATCCATTCAAGTTCAACTCCGTATTTTATGTCAATTTCTTGTCCATATTTTTCACGTAGTTTCGAAATTCTTTTTGGATAATTTAAATACGATTCGTTACCTCTAATAAATCGTATGTTAGTATCTTTTTCTGCTATATATCTGTATTTTGTAAGACGCGGAGAATGAATAACAAAAGTTATGCTCGGGTTTTTAGCCTCGATAGCTTTTTCTACAATTGCCTCTAACTCATCAATACCGTGCGATACGTGATCGTTTTCGGTACCGGCATGTATTCCGTGGGTTTCCCAAATGAACTTATTAAACTGCATTTGCATATGTTTTATTGTTAAGATGCAAACATAGGTTTTTTGCTAAATATTTACGTTTTTTTGCACTAAAATTAATGTATGATTCAATAGCTAATATTGATGTGATTTATGATATAGTTTTATGTGATAAATATAAGGTGTTTGTTTTGCTTTTTTTATTTACAAATAAATATTAAGGCTTTACTAAAACTACAAAACACTATGCACTTTCATTAAAATAGCATCTCCAGCAAAAATTCCAAACTCACTCCAACTCCACTCTTTTAATCCTTGTAACGATACGGGGTTGTTTTCTATCGAATTTAAGACTGATTTTAAATAGGTACTATTCATAATGATTCCAGTTTGCGGAACTCTTCCGATATTATCGGTAATTAAATATTCAGTATTCATTTTACCTAAATAAAACTCTAAAAACTTCATTGAAAAATCTGCACCTCCGTTTTCCGAAAATCCATCTCTAATATTTATTAAAAACTGTATGTTGATATTATCTTTTAAAATATGGTTTTCGAAAAATGTAATATTATCAGTAAACAAAAATAATAGATTCTGATTTGTAGGTTCATTTATTAATTTATGCTGAATTTCCATATTCAACAACACCCCTACTTTATTGTTATTTTCCGATACCCATTTTGACTCTAATATTTTATATAACTGTTCTTCATCTTCAAAAATTACACCTTTATTTGGTAATGGCCAATTTTCGGAAGTGTATGCAGTATCGGTATGAATAAATAGGTTTGGTAATTCGTTGAAAGTTAAAAGTTCGTTTGCAAAAGCATATTTGTCGTAAATAAATTTTTTCTGACTTAAAACCACTAAATCTCTAAAATCAAGTCCAGAACTTGGGTACCATAATTTTACTTTATTGTTTTGTAATATTTCGTTCAGTTGTTTCATTTCAGAATTTTATCAGAGTTTTATTTTATGTCAAAGTTCGTAAATATTTTTGATAATGAGTTTTATTTATTTTCTTTAAAAGATTAGAAGTATTAAATATTTAAGTGCCACAACACTATTATTTATGTATTTATTTGTGATGTATTATTGACAATTAAAAATTAACCATTACTTAGTTTTACATTAAAATTATATCTTTACGGCATAAATATTTAAGATGGCAAAAAAGAAAAATAAACGAATAGAAACTGATGGTTTTGTTTTTTCAACAAACACAGATTTCGAATTTCAGGATGAATTTTCTGAAAATGATACTCTTCCAAATAATCAACAAAAACTAATTGCAAAACTCGAGAAAAAAGGACGAGGTGGTAAAACAGTTACCATTGTTGAAGGTTATGTTGGTACTGAAGAAGATCTTAAAGATTTAGCAAAAATTTTAAAAAACAAATGCGGAACTGGTGGATCGGTAAAAGATGGAGAAATTGTAATACAAGGAGATGTTAGAGTTAAAGTTGTAGAAGTTTTACAAAAAGATGGATATAAAGTAAAAAAATCGGGAGGTTGATTTTTGTGTAATTTGTAGAATATTGTGCTTTATATTTACTTATCAAATAGCTTTTTTTAAGATAGATAAATAGACCAATTACACAAAATAACCTTTTTAGTTTATTAATAAATCAGAATGGGAGATGCAAAATATTGTATCTCCTATTTTAGTTTATTAATGTATTTGTACATGTACAAATACATATTATCTACTCGTGTATTGTTATTATAAAATTGTT
>JAGLDK010000072.1 GCA_023145615.1 Ichthyobacteriaceae bacterium
AAAAGGCCTGGTTCCCCAACCAAGCCTTCAATAAAACTAACCCTTAATATGAAAAACTCTACCAATTATATTGATAAGTCTTGTAAATGTACGTTGTTGAAATTTAGATGTTTAATTATTGCTGAGAAGTGTTGATATTATGGATTAAAGATGAAAAATAGTTTTATTTGTGATAAATTTAGTTGAATAAACATGTTAAATATGAAGTATATAATATTAGTAATAAATCCGGGATCAACATCAACTAAAATAGCAATATTCGAAAATGAAAAGGTGTTGTATTCCGAAAATATACAGCATTCAATAGAAGAATTAAATTCACTTAAGCTTAATGAAACCGAATTTGATTTAAGGAAAACTATAATTGAAGAAAAAATTATTTCTGCGAATTTTTCAATTAGTGATATTCATTTAATTGTAGCACGTGGTGGACTTTTAAAACCTGTTGAATCGGGTATTTACGAGGTTAATAAAAAAATGATAACAGATCTTTCGATGGCAGAAAGATATCATGCATCTAATTTAGGTGGGCTTATTGCTGATAGCTTTTCGGGAGGTAAAATAAAAGCATATATAGCCGATCCGGTTGTGGTTGATGAAATGGAAGATATTGCAAGATTTTCGGGACACCCTAAATTTAAAAGAGAGTCTGTTTTTCATGCCCTAAATCAAAAAGCAGTTGCCCGTGCTTATGCCGATTCTATTGATTTAAATTACAATATATTAAACTTGATAGTTGTGCATATGGGAGGCGGTATTTCGGTAGGAGTTCATAAAAAAGGTAGAGTTATTGATGTTAATCAGGCTTTAGATGGGGAGGGGCCATTTTCTCCAGAACGTTCGGGATCGTTGCCAATTGGAGATGTTGTAAAATTGGCTTTTTCTAATGTTTATACCGAAGATGAAATTATGAAAATGATTGTAGGTAAAGGTGGTTTGGTTGCTTATATGGGTAGTAATAATGCTTATAAAATAAGTGTTGATGCTGAAAATGGAGATAAAAAATCTAAAGATGTTTTTGAAGCAATGGCTTATCAAATTTCGAAAGAAATAGGGGCAATGGCAACTGTACTTAATGGAAATGTAGACGCAATTATATTAACAGGAGGTTTGGCAAATAGTAAAATGCTAAATAATTTAATAACTGAGAGGGTAAGATATATTGCTGATGTTGAGGTTTTTCCGGGAGAGGACGAAATGAAAGCTTTGGCAAGTAATGGCTTAATGCTCATGCAGAATAAAATTATTGCAAAGGAGTATTTGGGGTAGCATATTTTTGTTTTGTTTTACGCTCATGTTTTACAATGACTTTTATCAGTATATGTTTAATTTGATTTTTTTAATTTAGAATCATAACTAAACAAATTTAATAACGATGAACAATAGTAAAACCAAAATTATTTGGACAAAGATTGACGAGGCGCCTGCTTTGGCAACATATTCATTACTTCCAATAGTAAAGGCCTTTACAGCTAAAGCCAATATTGATGTTGAAACTATGGATATTTCTCTTGCTGGAAGAATATTATCAAATTTTCCAGAGAATTTATCGGCTGATCAAAAAGTAGAAGATAACCTTCTGTTATTGGGTAAATTAGTTAAAACTCCAGATGCTAATATTATTAAATTACCAAATATTTCGGCTTCAATTCCTCAGCTTAAAGCTACTTTAAAAGAGCTTCAAGAAAAAGGATTTGATGTGCCAAATTATCCTGAAAAAATTGAAAATGATGCTGATGTAGAGCTTAAAAACAGATTTGCAAAAGTATTAGGAAGTGCAGTAAATCCGGTTTTACGAGAAGGTAATTCTGATAGACGATCTGCAAAAGCGGTTAAAGAATTTGCTCAAAAAAATCCACACCGTATGAAAGCGTGGGATGCTAATTCTAAAACAGAGATTGCATTTATGGAAGAAGGTGATTTTTTCGGAAGCGAAAAATCGGTTACTATAAATAAGGCTGATGATGTTAAAATTGTTTTTTCGGATAAAAACGGAACAGAAACTATCTTAAAAGAAAAAACAGAGTTAATTGACGGAGAGGTTATTGATACTTCGGTTATGAATGTTAAAAAGTTACGTGCTTTTTATCAACAACAAATTAACTCAGCAAAAAATAAAGGAGCATTATTATCGTTGCACTTAAAGGCTACAATGATGAAAGTTTCCGATCCTATTATGTTTGGGCATGCGGTTGAGGTTTATTATAAAGATGTTTTTACAAAGCATGCTGATGTAATTAAGCAACTTGGTGTAAATGTTAATAATGGATTAGGCGATTTATACGCTAAAATTGAAACCTTGTCAGCTGATAAAAAAGCAGAAATTGAAGCTGATATTTTAGCAGTTTATAAAACAAGTGCCGAGTTGGCAATGGTTGATTCGGATAAAGGAATTACAAATTTACATGTGCCAAATAACGTAATTGTTGATGCTTCGGTGCCAGTTGTTATAAGAGATGGTGGAATGATGTGGGATACCGATGGTAAGTTGAAAGATACTGTTGCAATGGTACCCGACAGAAGTTACGCTACAATGTATCAGGCTGTAGTTGAAGATTGTAAGAAAAACGGACAGTACGATGTTGTTACAATGGGGTCGGTATCGAATGTTGGGTTAATGGCTCAGAAAGCAGAAGAATACGGATCGCATGACAAAACGTTTGAAGCTTCAGAATCAGGAACTATTAAAGTTGTTGGGTCTGATGGAGTTGCGTTGATGGAACAAAATGTTGAAAAAGGTGATATTTTCAGAATGTCGCAAGCAAAAGATGCTCCTATTAAAGATTGGGTAAAACTTGCTGTTACACGTGCAAAAGCAACCGGAAGTCCTGCTGTTTTTTGGCTTGATAAAAACCGTGGACACGATGCTGAGATAATTAAAAAAGTTGAATTGTATTTAAAAGATTACGATACAGCTGATTTAGATATTAGAGTTTTAAATCCTGTTGATGCAATGGATTTTTCTTTAGAAAGAATACGTAAAGGAGAAGATACCATTTCGGTTACAGGAAATGTATTACGAGATTATTTAACTGATTTATTTCCGATTTTAGAATTAGGAACTAGTGCAAAAATGTTGAGTGTTGTTCCGTTAATGAATGGCGGTGGATTATTCGAAACTGGAGCAGGAGGTTCGGCACCAAAACACGTTCAGCAGTTTGTAGAAGAAGGTCATTTGCGTTGGGATTCGTTAGGCGAATTTTTAGCACTTGGAGTTTCGTTAGAACATGTTGCAGTGAAAACTGGAAATGAAAAAGCTAAAATTTTAGCAGAAACTTTAGATAAAGCAACTGGTAGAGTTTTAGATAATAAAAAATCGCCTTCTCGTAAAGTAAATGAGCTTGATAACCGTGGAAGTCATTTTTATTTAGCTATGTATTGGGCTCAAGAATTGGCAAAACAAAGTAAAGATGTTGATTTAAAGAACAGCTTTGAACAATCGGCTAATGAATTTGCAAAAAATGAAAGTATAATAGTGCAAGAATTGAATAATTCGCAAGGAAAAGCTATGAAGTTAGAGGGATATTACTTACCTTCAACTCAAGTTACAGCAAAGGCAATGCGCCCAAGCAAAACTCTCAACAAAATTGTTGAGCAACTGTTAGAAGTTAGTTTAGTTTCATGATAGCAATTTAGTAAATTGCAAATAGATAAACCTCCAGGATCACCCAAGCCAGGAGGTTTTCTGCTTTTTATACGTTTTTGAATTTACAAGTAAGTAGGGTTTTGTTGAATTTAAAATTCATAAGTAAAGCCACTAATTAAATATTTTAAAATATTTAATTAGTGGCTTTACTTATGTAATATAATTAAGAGTTTATAAATAGTTAATAACTATTTTTCTAACTCAACGTAATATTTATAAAAATAAGGAATTGTTTCAATACCTTTTAAGTAATTAAATACTCCGAAATGTTCGTTTGGAGAGTGTATGGCATCGCTTTCAAGTCCTAAACCTATAAGTATTGATTTACTACCAAGTTCTTTTTCGAATAAAGCAACAATAGGAATACTTCCTCCCGATCCGGTTGGAATAGAGTCGATACCAAAAGTTTCTTTTAATGCTTTTGATGCAGCCAAATATCCGTTGTTGTTTGTTGGAGTTACATAAGCATAACCACCTCTATTTCCTTTAACTTCAATTTTAACTGAATCAGGAGCTAAGCTATTAAGGTATTTAGATAATGCTTCTGTCATTTCAGCAGGATCTTGCCCTGGCACTAAACGCATTGATATTTTAGCATTTGCTTTCGATGGAATAATTGTTTTCGAACCTTCTCCGGTATATCCACCCCAAATTCCGTTTACATCTAATGTTGGGCGTATTGTAGCTCTTTCAATTGTAGAATATCCAGCTTCTCCATCAACCGCATCAATATTTAATGCCTTTTTATAATCTTCCTCAACAAAAGGAGCTTTTGCAATTTCTGCTCTTTCAGCTTCTGTATATTTTTTTATACCATTGTAAAAACCTGGTATTGTAACCTCGTTATTATCGTTGTGTAGCTTGCTTAAAATTTTATTAAGTACAGTAATTGGATTTGCAACAGCACCACCAAATAATCCAGAGTGTAAATCTCGGCTAGGACCTGTAACTTCAACTTCAACGTGTGCAATACCACGTAAACTTGTAGTAATTGAAGGCTGAGAGTTACTAATCATTCCAGTGTCAGAAATAAGAATAATATCGTTTTTCAACTTTTCTTTATTTCTTTCAACATACCAACCCAAACTTGTCGATCCAATTTCTTCCTCTCCTTCAATCATAAATTTTACGTTACATGGCAGTGTGTTTGATTTAACCATGTACTCAAATGCCTTAACGTGCATATAAACCTGACCTTTATCGTCGCTCGATCCACGTCCGAAAATAGCACCTTCAGGATGTAATTCAGTTTTTTTAATAACCGGCTCAAATGGGTCGGTATCCCAAAGGCTAATAGGATCTACTGGCTGAACATCGTAGTGTCCGTATATTAAAACCGTTGGAAGTTTTTCATCTATAATTTTTTCGGCATAAACAACCGGAATAGTTGGTGTTTCGCATATTTCAGCTTTATCAACACCGGCATCAATAAGACTCTTTTTTATAGCTTCCGCAGTTTTGTGCATATCATCAATATGTGTAGGGTCGGCACTTATTGAGGGAATACGAATTAAGTCGAAAAGTTCATCTAAAAAACGATCTTTATTTTCTTCTATATAATTTTTTATATCACTCATAATTATAGTAAGTTTTATTATTTATTCATCTACAAATAGCCAATTTATATTATACTATGGCAGATTTAATTTTAATTGTTAGCAAAAATAGTTAATTTATATTGAACTAAAATTTATACATAATAATATGTTGAAAAGATGTAATTGGGCTGGAGAAGAAAAAATTTATCAAGATTACCACGATAAAGAGTGGGGTAAACCTGTACATGATGATTATGTGTTATTTGAGTTTTTAATTTTAGAAACTTTTCAGGCTGGTTTAAGCTGGATTACTATTTTAAAGAAGAGAGAAAACTTTAAAATTGCTTTCGATAATTTTGATTTTAATAAAGTTGCTAACTATAATGATAACAAGTTTAATGAACTTATTAACAATTCGGGCATAGTTAGGAACAAGCTAAAAATTAAAGCATCAGTTACAAATGCTCAATGTTTTATGGAAATAATAAAAGAGTTTGGATCTTTTAATAAATATATTTGGCAATTTGTTAATAACTCTACAATTGTTAATAACTTTATTGTTGAAACCCAAATACCCGCAAATACTCCTTTATCCGATGCCGTATCGAAAGACTTAAAAAAGCGTGGATTTAAATTTGTAGGTTCTACTGTAGTTTATGCTTTTATGCAGGCAATTGGCATGGTTAACGATCATGTTGTTGATTGTTATTTTAGGTTTTAGGCGTAATACTCTGTTAAATTTATTTAGAATTAATAGTGTTTGGTTATTTGCTTTTAATGGGACTATATTGTTTGTAGTGTGTTTGTTTATGATTGTTATATTGATAATATCTCATTTTAAACCACCCTACAAACCACATAAACCCCTCTTTATTTTGTTCTAATAAGTACTATAACACAATTACTTACTTATAATTTTAGTTATACTTATTAACAATATAAGTTTTACTTAAAATTCCAACCTTTTAAATCTCTGTTGTTGCTTAATTGTTTTAAAAATTCTTTCCTAGTAATTTCTTCGGCACCCAAACTTTCTAAATGTTGAGTGTGCATTTGGCAATCAATCATATGGTAGTTTTGTTTTTCTAATGTTTCGGCAAGCTCAATAAATGCAAGTTTCGATGCGTTTGATTTTTTACTAAACATTGATTCTCCACAAAAAACCTTCCCCATATTTACACCGTATAATCCGCCTACTAATTCGTCATTATCCCAAACTTCAAAAGAATGAGCCATCCCATTTTTGTGTAAGTTTATGTAGGCATCTTTCATTTCGTTTGTAATCCAAGTATCGTTTTCTCCATCTCTAATTATTGATTTACAATTTTCAATAACCGCTGTAAAGTTTTTATTGATAGTTACTTTTAGGTTGGTTTCGCGTCGGAATTTTCTCATAGATTTTGAGATTTTTATTTTTTCGGGATACAAAATCATTCTATCAATAGGACTCCACCAAACAATTGGTTCGCCATCGGTAAACCACGGAAAAATGCCATGATAATATGCATCTGTTAAAACATCGGCACTAAGATTTGCACCAATACCAACAACCCCATCTTCATCGGCAGTATTCGGATCTGGAAATATTGAATTCATTATTTGTGTTTGTTTAGTATCTGTTTGATTATATGCAAATAACGTAAAAGTTTATTGATTTATTTAAAGTGTATTTTATATTAATTTTAGGTAGTTAAAGTGGTTTTGTAAAATAAATTTAGGTTAATTATTCAGTTTTTTTGTGCTGTATTATTTTACAAATACCGTATTTTTTATACTAAATTTTCAGCTTAATTAATTTTATATTTTAGTGTTTTATACATGTTAATTTAACTTGTTTTATTTATTGAATAAATAAAAAGATTAGACTTTGCAGGTGTTGATAAAAAGTGTTTATGTTTGTCTTGAAATTTTGAATTAGGGAATTCGGTGTAAATCCGATACTATCCCCGTAGCTGTAATCTCTTAAAGGATGTTTTACATAAGGCCACTGTATTTTTTTATATGGGAAGGCGTAAAATGTTGGAGTAAGTCAGAAAACCTATCATTATTTTTTAATATTCGTAGCTTTCGGGATGAAGGGTAATGGGTTGGAATTTACACGTTTATAATTTACATAAACGTATATTGTTTCTATCTTTTCTTAAATCGTTTCTTGAGCTAGTTTTGGATTACCCACAAACTAACAACCATATAATATGAACTCAAGAAAACTACTAATTGTATTTGTTTTCTTAATTAATCAACTTTCGGGGCAAGAACTAAGTATTGATACTATTTTCGAACTTAAAAACGTTGATATTTCCAGCAGTAGAATTGAACAGTTTTCTGTTGGATATAAAATTAAGTCGGTAAGTTCCGATGAATTAAATACGCACACAAATACATCTATATCAGAATTACTATCATCAAGTGGCGGTGCAAATATTTCGTCGTACGGTGCAGGTGGACTTTCTACAATTTCAATTCGTGGAGGTAGTCCGGCTCATACTGCTGTTTTATGGAATGGAATAAATATTCAGAATTCAATGAACGGAATGACTAATTTAAGTTCGTTGCCGGTTGAGTTGTTCAATGATGTTTCTGTGCAATATGGAGGATCGGGGGCTTTAGTAGGTAGTGGTGGTGCTTTTGGAGCTTTGCATCTTTCAACCAAAGCAACGGGTGTAGCTAATTCTTTTATAGGGTATTCTGTTGGAAGTTTTAACAATAATAAGTTTGTTGTTGGAAGTGATTTTTCGATTAAAAAATCTGACTTTTCTATTAAGGTTTATCAACAATCATCTGATAATAACTTTTGGTTTTATAACACATATAAATTTGGATCACCTTACCAACGTCAAGAAAATAACGGATTTAATCAATATGGATTAGTTGTAAATAATGTTATTAACATTAATGAAAAATTGTTGATAAGTACCTCTGGAGTTTATCAACACTACAATAAAAACATACAAACATTAATGGGAGATTATAATTTGGGCAACGAAAATCAAATAGATAATACTTTATTGTTTTCATCAATACTTAAATATTCGAAAGAAAAATTTAGCTCCGATTTTAAACTAGCTTATACACAAGCAGGAATTATATACTCAAATCCCGATTTATACTCAAAGCCTTCGGTTAGTGTTTCTGAATCGTTTATTTCGGAATTAAATACAGATTATAATCTTAGTTTAAACCAGTTTATCAACATAAATATTAATTATACACACGAAAAAACGGATGTTGATAGTTATAGTAATTTACCTGAAAGAGGTAGGTTTACCTTATTGTTTGGCTATAAAGTAACCAAATTATTTGATGTTGTAAATATAGTTATTAACAATAGAAACGAATTTGTTAATAACAAGTTATCAACACCTCAGATTTCAGTAGGAAGTGATGGCGATATTTTTAATTGGTTGGGGTATAATTTCAATATTGCCAATGTTTATAGAGTTCCAACTTTTAACGATTTGTATTGGGCAAAAACACAATACTCGTCGGGTAACTTAAATCTTAAAAACGAATATGGTTATTCGGGAGATATAGGTTTAAATCAGAAATTAAAAACCGAACACGTTTATATTGAAGCTTCTCAAAATATATTTTACAATTCAATAAATAATATGATAAAATGGATGCCAGATGATAATTCGGTTTGGACTCCTGTTAATTTAACAAATGCTACATCGGTAGGAATTGAGCTTGGTGCAAAAATTAGTTATAAACATAATAATTCGGTTTTTACTATTAAAGAAAATTATTCGTTTACTAATGCCAATAAGTTTGATAACGGTGTTGTTACAATGCAAAGTTATGTGCCAAAACATAATTTAAACACAAAGGCAACATATAGGTATAAAAAGTTTAATGTTGGTTTTACAAGCAATTATTTAAGTAAGCAAAAAACAATTAAAGGTTATTTAAAAGCCTATTCGGTATCTGATTTAAGTACGGGATATGAGTTTGGTATTAAGAAATTTAAGATTGATGTTACTGCAAAAATAAACAATGTATTTAATCAACAATATCAGGTTAGGTATGGTTATGCAACTGCATTGATTAATTACTCTTTATCAACAAGAATTAATTTTTAACAATCATTAATATATATTAAAATGAAAAAAATGTTTAAAAGCATTTCGGTTATTGCTGTGTCTTTGGTTTTATTTTCGTCGTGTAATAAAGATGGTGATAATAAGGAGTTAGTGAAAACATACTCTAATGGTATGTTTATTACAAACGAGGGTAACTTTGGAAAAGGTAACGGGTCGGTAAGTTTTGTTGATAACAAAGGAGTTGTTGATACGCTAATTTTTGAAAGAACTAATAAGCGTCCGCTTGGCGATCAGTTACAATCAATGGAGATTATTGCAGATAAGGCTTATTTAACTCTTAGTAATTCAAACAAAATAGAAGTTGTTGATGCTGTAAACTTTAAAGAAATAGGAGTTGTTGCTGGGCTTAGTTTGCCACGTTATGTAAATGGGGCTAATAGTAAATTATATGTTACACAGTGGGGGGCAACTGGAACTGTAGAGGTTTTTAATGCTGATACTTTTGAAAAAGTTAAATCTATTGCAGTAGGAATTGATCCTGACAAAATGTTGAAGTTGAATAATGAGCTTTGGGTTGCAAATAGTAGTAGCGGATTTGGTAGTAATGCTGATAATACTATTTCGGTTATAAATACTGATACTGATAACGTTGTTGAAACAATTAGTTTATCGGCAAATAATCCACGTGCTTTTGTTACCGATAAAGATGGAGATGTTTGGGTACTGTGTAGCGGTTATGTAAAGTACGATCCATCTACTTATGCGTTATTAGAGGAAACGCCATCAATGTTAATTGAAATTGATGTTAATACTAAGAAGGAAAAAAGCACTTTTAAAATTTCAGATACTTCTCATCCTTCAAAATTAGTAGCTAATAATATAGGAGACACTTTTTATTATACTACTTATGGTGGGGTAACAAGTTTTAAGGTTGAAAGTAATACTATAAATTTATTGTTTGATAAACCGGTTTATGGTATTAATATTGATGAGGATGATAATATTTATTTAGCTGATGCAAAAGATTATATAAGTAATGGAGATGTGTTGAAATATAACTCAGAAGGAAAAATTATTACCAGCTTTAAGTCCGGGATAATTCCAAACGGAGTAGTTTTTAGTTACTAATTAAGTGTTATTGGTAGCTGATAATCGATGTTTTTTATAAAAAACATCGATTATCAGCTTTGATTTCTGTTTTATTTTATATATTTTTTAAAGAGTTTTTATTGTAAATTTTAAATATAGTGCTTGTTATACGCTGAGAGTTAAGTATATAGGTTTGATTTATTTTTCACTATGTAAGTAGAGTAGTACTTTTAATACTATTATTAGTAATAATACTACTAAAAGTATTAAAATAGGTTTACTTTTGGGGCTACAACTTTTATAATTAAAAATGAAAACAACAACTAAAAGATTTGCAATATTAATACTGTTATTTAGTATTGTATCTACAGCTTATTCTCAGTCTATTGAGATACCTGATCCTAAATTTAAGAAAGCTTTAATTGAAGCTGGAGTAGATGAAGATGGTGATGGTGAAATTTCTTATGATGAGGCTATTGATGTAGAAGTATTACATGTTATTAATTCATCTATTACGGATTTAACAGGAATAGAGTGGTTTAAGAACTTAACTTATTTAAACTGTTATTCAAACAAGCTTACATCAATTGATCTTTCTGAGAACAAAAAGTTAGAGAAATTGTATGCTTCGGATAATAGACTTGAATACATTAAGGTTTCGGAGAATAAAGAGCTTACAGATTTGTATATCTACTCTAATAATCTTACAACTTTAAATCTTTCTGAAAATTTAAAACTTACTGACTTAAGTGTTTCAAGAAACCAACTTACTGAGTTGAATGTTTCTAATGCTAACGAGTTAACTTATTTAAATGCGTCGGAAAACAAACTTATTGATTTAGATGTTACTAATAACTCTAAACTTTACGATTTATATTGTGGAGTTAATCAGTTATCGGCTCTTAATGTTGAAAATAGTACTGACTTAATAAACTTAACTTGTTCGTTTAACGAAATTACAAGTTTAGATGTTTCTAATAACTTAGAGCTTGTTACATTGTTTTGTTATGTAAATAAATTAACAGAGCAGAATGTTGAAAATAACACGAAATTAGTAGATTTATTTTCGTTTGCAAATGAGATAAAAGAAATTTATGTATGGGATACAAAATACGCTTCAAAATATTTTGTTAAAGATTATGGTGTTGATTACATAGTTAAAAGCTTGTAATACTTGCCAAGTCTATAATTTAATATATAAAATATAGATTGTTAAAAGCAGTTATTTAAATACAGCATTATTGTAATGTTTATTTAAATAACTGTTTTTTTTTTGCGCCAATAATTTATGCAGATTTAAGTAGTGTTTTATTTTATGACTACTTATTAAGTACATAAATGATTTTGTAATGACACTATTTCAGTCGTTTAAAGTTGACTAATCAGAAACGATATAGGCAGATTTAAAGATGTATATGAAAAAAAGGTGGTGCATAAAAAAAGCCTCTATTACGTTAAATGTAATAGAGGCTTTTTTTAATTAAACTAACTGTTATTTATCAAATTCATTCCAAGCTAAAGCAGAAGCTCCAACTACAGCAGCGCTATCGCCATCAAGGTGAGAGAATTGAACTTTTACTTTATTCTTAAATATGTGAAGTAGGTTTTCTTCCATTGCTTGTTCGGTAGGCTTAAGAATTAAATCTCCTGCTTTTGATAAACCACCAAATAAGAAAATTGCTTGTGGACTTCCTGCAGCAACAAAATCAGCTAATGCTTCTCCTAAAATAGTTCCTGTTTTTCTGAAAATTTCTCTTGCTAAATGATCTCCATTATTTGCAGCTTCGTAAATATGAAAAGCTGTTAATTCGTCGTAAGAAAGACTTGAAAGAGAAGTTTTCTCATTTCTATCAGCCATAACTTCAAAAGCAGTACGCTTAATTCCTGTAGCCGAAGTATATGTTTCTAAACAACCACGTTTTCCACAACCACATAAACGTCCATTTTTCTCAACTCTTACGTGTCCTAATTCTCCAGCAAAACCATCGCTTCCATAAACAAGTTTTCCACCAGTAACAATTCCACTACCAACTCCAGTACCTAAAGTTATCATAATAAAATCATCCATTCCTTTAGCTCCACCAAAAACCATTTCTCCAATGGCAGCAGCATTAGCATCGTTAGTCATAACCGATGGTAATCCAAACTTCTCAGTTACTAATTTTGTAACCTCAATTACTCCTTTCCAACGTAAATTTGCAGCAAATTCAATAGTTCCTTTATAATAATTAGCGTTTGGAGCACCAATTCCTATACCTAAAATATCAAAATCTTCGTTGCTTTCTTTCTTAGCTTTTTCTATTGTGTTGTAAAGTTCGTCAAGATAATCTTCGAAAGTTTCTCCAATACTAGTTGACATTTTAGTGCTTAACAGTACGTTACCTTCTTTGTCTACAAAACCTATTTGAGTATTTGTACCTCCAATGTCAATTCCTATTCCTACTTTTTTCATGTTATAAGTTGATTGTGAATATGTATCCTTTTAAAGTGTACAATATACACATTGTAAATATTTATACAAGAAAAAATATTAGTACAAATAAAATTTACTAGAATTTATTAGTTGAATTTAAGAATAGTTAATATCTACATTAACGGTATTTACTATAATATCGATTACATAAATCACGGTATTTATCAGAGAATTGGGTTAATTATAAGCACCTATAAATACTCATTAATTTAAATTTATGTACACAAATAACTGTGTTATGTTACTTGTATGGCTCAAGTAGTTTTATGTTGAAAAAGTTTAGCTAAAAAGCCAATGTTTTTAGTTTAAATTGTGATGTATTTTCATTGAAAAAAACTGTACTTTTGCAAACTCAAAAAAACAAGAAATTATAGTGTATTTGATTGATTAAAACTGTTATTTACAGTTTTACTTGTTGTTTTTTTAATATTTATTTAGGGTATTTATAGTTTCTAACTTATTTAAAGCCTGTGTTGAATAATATTAAATTGTAACTTGAGTTAGTCATCTCATTAAATTTAACATATAAAATAACAATAGAAATGTACAGATCTCATAATTGCGGAGAATTAAACATCTCAAACGTAAACCAAAAAGTAACTTTAAGTGGTTGGGTTCAGAAATCGCGCGATTTAGGCGCAATGACCTTTGTTGACCTACGTGATAGATACGGAATTACTCAATTAGCTTTTTCGGAAGAAAAAAATGCAGAATTAAATGAGGCTGCGCAGAAGTTAGGTAGAGAGTTTGTTATTCAAATAGAAGGTGTTGTTATTGAAAGAAGCTCGAAAAACAAAAATATTGCTACCGGAGAAGTAGAAATTGAAGTTAGCGAACTTAAAATTTTAAATAAATCTGAATTACCTCCTTTTACTATCGAAGATAAAACCGATGGGGGAGATGATATCAGAATGAAATACCGTTACCTTGATATTAGAAGAAATCCTGTACGAGAGAATTTAATGCTTCGTCATAAAGTATCAATGGAAGTTAGAAATTACCTTTCTAATATTGAGTTTATGGAAGTTGAAACTCCGTATTTAATAAAGTCAACTCCTGAAGGGGCTAGAGATTTTATTGTTCCTTCTCGTATGAATGGAGGAGAGTTTTACGCACTTCCACAATCGCCACAAACTTTTAAACAACTTTTAATGGTTGGTGGTATCGATCGTTATTTTCAAATTGTAAAATGTTTTAGAGATGAGGATTTAAGAGCCGATCGTCAGCCTGAGTTTACACAAATTGACTGTGAAATGTCGTTTGTTGAACAAGATGACATCTTAAATATATTTGAAGGATTAACTCGTCATTTATTAAAGAAAATTAACGATGTTGAGTTAAAAGAATTCCCTCGTATGGAGTATGCCGATGCAATGCGTTTATATGGTTCTGATAAACCTGATATTCGTTTCGGTATGGAAATTGGGGAGTTAAATGATGTTGCTAAAAACAAAGGTTTTAAAGTCTTTGATGAGCAAGAATTGGTTGCAGGTATTGCTGTGCCAGGTTGTGCAAGTTACACACGTAAACAACTTGATAAACTTATTGATTGGGTTAAGCGTCCGCAAATTGGAGCAACCGGATTAATTTGGGCTAAACATAATACTGACGGAACATTTAAATCGTCGGTTGATAAGTTTTATAGTCAAGAAGATGTTGCTAAATGGGCTGAAATTACAGCATCAAAACCAGGAGATTTAATTTTGGTTATGGCTGGTGGTCATGATAAAACTCAAAAGAATTTGGGTGATTTACGTTTGCACATGGCAGAAACTTTAGGATTAAGAGATCCAAAAGTATTTGCTCCGCTTTGGGTAGTTGATTTTCCGTTGTTAGAGTGGGACGAGGATTCGGAAAGATTCCACGCAATGCACCACCCATTTACATCGCCTAAAGCCGAAGACATGTACTTAATGGAAACTGATCCGGGTAAAGTACGTGCTAATGCTTACGATTTAGTAATGAATGGTAATGAAATTGGAGGAGGAAGTATCCGTATTCATGATAAAAGTACTCAGGAATCAATGTTCACTCATCTTGGATTTACAAAAGATCAGGCTAAAGAACAGTTTGGTTTCTTAATGGATGCTTTTGAGTTTGGAGCGCCACCACACGGAGGTATTGCTTTCGGACTTGATAGACTTGTTGCTATTATGGGAGGACAGGAAATTATTAGAGATTTTATTGCTTTCCCAAAAAACAATTCAGGTAGAGATGTTATGATTAATTCTCCTGCGCCGGTGTCGGCCGAGCAGTTGAATGACTTGAGCATTAAGCTAAAATAAATTACGGTTTACATAATTATTTTAAGTATCAATAATTATATATATAATAATGTGCAATTATTTAACCTACAGTATTTTATAAATATTGTAAGTTAAATAGTTGCACATTAATAATTGCACAAGAAAGTAAATGCAAAAACCCACAACCATTTTTGGTAAGTTTTTAGTATGGAGACTAAAGCATATTCCAAACACCGAGTTTGTTTACATATTAAGTGTTTTAATAGGATTAGTTACCGGACTAATTGCAATTCTGTTAAAAAATATAACTCATTTAATACAACACCTTCTTCATAATACAGATGGAGCAATAGGTATTTATTTTAACTACTACTATTTTGTAATTCCTCTTTTTGGATTAATACTTACATATTTAGCAATAAAATATATTGTTAGAAACGATGTTAGCCATGGTATTCCAACAACATTACATTCTATATCGAAACGCGATGGGGTAATTCGTCCTTTTCAAATGTGGGGTTCTGTAATAACATCAACACTTACGGTAGGGTTTGGTGGATCGGTTGGTTTAGAAGGGCCAACAGTTTCAACAGGTGCTGCAATAGGATCGAATGTTGCCAGAGCTTTTCATTTAAGTTCTAAAACCCGAATAATTTTATTGAGTGCAGCAGCAGCAGGTGCAATGTCGGCAATTTTTAAAGTGCCAATTGCATCAATAATTTTTGTTGTTGAGGTTTTTAGTCTTGATCTTACATTAACATCTCTTATTCCATTATTATTAGCATCGGTTTCGGCAGTATTAACATCTTACTTTTTGGTGGGAGATGCTTATTTGCTTGAGTTTACATTAAAAGATAAATTTGCCATTTCTGATGTGCCTTGGATAATTGTGTTGGCAGCAATGTCGGGATTGGTTTCCATATACTTTACTCAGGTATATTTTAAAATGGGTACTTTTTTCGATGGTATTTTAAATAACTGGCACCGTGTATTTATAGGAGGTATATTGTTAGGAGTGTTAATTTTTATTATTCCGCCACTTTACGGTGAGGGTTTCGAAATTATAAATAGTTTGCTGCAAGGGTCAACTCCCGAAGGTGTTTTGCATAGTAGGTTAGAAAACTATTTGCCTATTGATTGGGCTATAATTGTTTTGCTAATTGGATTAATGTTGTTTAAAATTATTGCAGCATCGTTAACTTTTGGAGCAAAAGGGGTAGGAGGCGTATTTGTACCTGTATTGTTTATGGGTAGTATTATCGGAAATATAACGGCTCGTATTATAAATTTATTAACCGATTATCAGGTTTCTGAAACCAATTTTACACTTTTAGGAATGGCAGGAATTCTTGCTGGAGTTTTGCATGCACCGCTTACAGGAGTGTTTTTAATTGCCGAACTTACGGGAGGTTACAAGCTAATAATTCCGCTTATTATTGTTTCTGCAATATCTTATGCAATTACCAAATTGGTAATTCCTCATTCGGTTTATCACCACGAATTAGCAAAAAAAGGAATGTTAGTTACCCATAATAAAGATCAGGCTGTATTAACTATGATGCAACTTGAAAGGGTTGTTGAAACCAATTTTTCAAGAATAAATCAGGAAATGACTATCGGGCAACTTGTGCATGAAGTTGTAAGCGTATCGAAAAGAAATATGTTTCCGGTGGTTGATATTGAAGATCATTTAATTGGTGTTTTATATATTGATGATATTAGGAATATAATGTTCGATCATAAAATTTACGAAACCACTCATGTGCGCACTTTTATGAAACAACCAGAAGATATTATTTTCTTTGATGATGATATGGCATTGGTTATGAAGAAGTTTTCGGATAGTGGAATGTGGAATATTCCGGTTATTAAAGATGGAAAATACAGAGGTTTTGTATCTAGGTCGAAAGTTTTAACAGCGTATAGAAGAAAGTTAATTGAATTTGCAGGTTAATTTTTAAAATTAGTTTATTATAGATAAGTAACAGTATTAGCTACAATAACAATTCCATTTGTTTAATAACCTTAATGAAATAAATATATATTTCATGAGTTTGTAACGGTTATTTATACTAATGTGTATTTAGTTTATTGTTAATCAATGAAATACATGTAAATAATTGTGTTTTTTTATCTTTGGTAAAATCATAATTATTAAATTTAGTAGTAAATATTATTGTTTCAATAATTAATTCTTATTAGGATTAATTAAGAGTTAAAAAATACATCTTATAAATATATAAATGGGAAAACCAACAACTCTACTTGGTAAGTTTTTAGTTTGGAGAATTAAGAATATATCAAACCAAAAGTTTATTTATATAGTAAGTGTAATAATTGGTATTACATCAGGTTTAGGTGCGGCTGTTTTAAAAAATAGTACACACTTTATTCAAAAATTACTACATCATGATGTATTAAACGGGGCACATGTTTACTTATATTTTATTTTCCCTATAATAGGTTTATTAATTACATATTTAATTATAAAATATGTGGTGCGTAATCCGGTAGGGCATGGTATTCCATCAACACTTTACGCAATATCAAAGCGTAAGGGTATTATGAAAAGTTATCAAATGTGGGGGTCGATACTTACAGCGCCAATAAC
>JAGLDK010000073.1 GCA_023145615.1 Ichthyobacteriaceae bacterium
TTGGTTTTGGAGGTTCGGTTGGTCTTGAGGGTCCTACAGTGGCAACAGGTTCGGCTATTGGGTCAAACATTGCTCGTCTTTTGCATTTAAACCCAAAAACCAGAGTTTTAATGTTGGGTGCAGCAGCAGCAGGAGCTATGTCGGCTATATTTAAAGCACCTATTGCAGCAATTGTATTTGCCATTGAAGTTTTTAGTTTAGATTTAACAGTAGTTTCTTTAGCACCTCTTTTATTTGCTTCGGTATCGGCAGTAGTTACCTCTTACCTTATTATGGGCGATGGTACCATTCTGCATTTTAATTTAAAAGACAAGTTTTTAGTGTCTGATTTACCAATGTTTGTAATTCTAGGATTATTAGCATCTGCTACATCAATATATTTTACTCAGGTTTATTTTAAAATTGGAGATTATTTTGAGTCGATAGAAAGTAAACTCAATAGACTTGTAAAAGGAGGAATTATAATAGGAGTACTAGTATTTATAATTCCACCACTTTATGGAGAAGGTTTTAAGGTTATAAACGAATTATTAATGGGAGATATTCCAAGTTCGTTATCTAAGTTTTATTTCAAAGATATCATAAACGATGAGTGGGTTATTATTGGACTGTTAACAGGTATGGTAGTTTTTAAAATTGTTGCAACTGCCACTACTTTCGGAGCAGGTGGAGTAGGAGGTATATTTGCACCTACTTTATTTATGGGTAGTATTATGGGTAACGTTGCGGCTCGAGTAATTAATATACTACCGTTAGGTGTTGAAGTTTCGGTTACTAACTTTACTTTAGTTGGTATGGCGGGTTTAATGTCGGGAGTTTTACAAGCACCTTTAACTGCTATATTCTTAATTGCTGAACTTACCGGCGGGTACGAACTTTTTATTCCGCTTATGCTTACTGCACTAATATCGTACACTACTACAAAAATGTTTATACCACACTCTGTTTATCATAAAGAATTAGCAAAAAAAGGAGAACTTATTACACACGATAAAGACAAAGCTGTACTTACATTAATGGATATTGATAGGGTTTTAGAAACCAACTTTACCACCGTGTTAGCCGATATGTCGATAGGTAATTTGGTACACAAAGTAATAACTCAATCAAAACGAAATATTTTTCCGGTAGTTAATGACAAAAACGAATTGATAGGGATATTAACTCTTGATGATATACGACACGTAATGTTTGAACATGATGTTTACGAAACATCTTTTGTACGAACTTTTATGCATAATCCACACGATGTTATTCATGATGGTATTGATTCAATGTCGGTAATCATGAAAAAGTTTCAAGATAGTGGAGCATGGAACTTACCTGTTGTAAAAGATGGTAAATATGCTGGGTTTATATCTAAATCGAAACTTTTAACTGTTTACAGACGTAAGTTAATTGAAGTATCGAGCGATAAAATGTAAAATTTTCAGCAGTAAATAATCAATATGCGTATAAAATAAGATGTTTTTGCACATTGTTGATTAAAATGGTTGGGATATTGAAATAGAAAGTTAATTTTGTTGGTTGTAATTATAAATACTATCACCTTGAAAAAACCATTAATATTAATATTCCTTGTTTTGCTTCTTGATCAAATAAGTAAAATATACATAAAAACACACTTCATGTTAGGTGAAGAAGTTAGAGTTACCGATTGGTTTATAATTCATTTTACTGAAAATAATGGTATGGCTTTTGGTAAAGAGTTTGGAGGTAAAATGGGTAAGCTGTTTTTATCTCTTTTCAGAATAGTTGCTGTAACCGGTATTTTTTATTGGATGCACAAAACTATTAAATCAAAAGGATCTCAAATATTAATTTATTCAATAGCATTAATTTTTGCGGGAGCTTTAGGTAATATTTTAGATTCGTTAATTTACGGAGTAGTATTTGATGATAGCCTTAATCAAGTATCAACTTTTATGCCCGAAGCTGGTGGATATGCGCCAATGTTGTTTGGTAAAGTAGTTGATATGCTGTATTTTCCTATGTGGAAAGGCTTTTTGCCAGAATGGATTCCATTATGGGGTGGAGATTATTTTATATTTTTTCAGCCTATATTTAACTTAGCCGATGCTGCTATTTCGTTAGGAGTTATAATAATGTTGCTTTTTCAGAAACAAATGTTTACCGAAGAAGATTTTGATTAATAGCACTATAAGTGTTCGGAATATCAAAAAAAAGTAAAAAATCACAATAATTAAATAATTTGTATCTTTGCAAAATGGGTGAAACTACAAGACAGATAAGAATACAGAAACAGTTACAACAAGATTTAGCTGAATTATATCAAGCGGAAGCAAAAACTGCTTTCAAAGGATCTATCATTTCTATTACAAAAGTTAGAATTACTTCTGATTTAATGGACGCAAAAGTTTACATAAGTGCATTTCCTTTAAAGGATAAAACTGTATTTATGGAGTATATTGATGCTAATGCTTCGAGAATTAAAGGAGAATTAGGAAGCCGAATTCGTCATCAAATGCGTAGAGTACCAAACATTGAATATATTTTTGATGATTCGTTAGATTACGTTGATGAAATAGATAAAGCTTTAAAAGGAAATGGAGTAGATTTAATTAAAGAATCGAAAAATAAAAAGTAATCAGTTATTGGTTGCCAAATTAGTATAAATAGCTAATTGGTAACCAATACTTGTAGCTAATACCTGAAACAAATACTAAACCTTGAATTTACCTACTTTTATCGCAAAGCGATATTTATTTTCGAAAAACAGCAATAACGCAATAAACATAATTACAATTGTTTCGGTTGTTGGTGTTGCTATTGGAACAATGGCTCTTTTTGTTGTTCTTTCTGCTTTTTCGGGTCTCGAAAACTTTTCAATGTCGATGCTTTCTACATTCGACCCTCAAATAAAAATCACGCCTATTTCGGGCAAAACTTTCAAAGTAAATACTAAAATTGATAGCCTTGTTAAATCCGAACAAAGAGTAAATGATTTTTCATATACACTTGAAGAAAAGGTTTTTTTACGATATCGAGAAAAAGAATTTATATCGAATATAAAAGGTGTTGATTCCAGGTTTTTGAAAGTTAATAAAATAGATTCTACAATATACGCAGGTACTTGGTTTACCGATATTAAAACTGAAGTTGTAATAGGAGGAGGTATTGCACATTATCTTTCAATGGGCTTAAATGATAATTTTAATCCATTAGAAATTTATGTTGTGAAACCAGGAAAGGGAAATATTACCGATCCTATGAACTCGTTTAAACGCAAAAATGCTTATCCGGTTGGTGTGTTTGCTATCGAAAAAGAAATTGATGAAAGATATGTTGTGGCATCTTTACCATACGTTCAAAATTTGCTAAATTTAAAAAGCACTTCTGTTTCAGCAATAGAATTAAAGTTGGTTAAAAATAGCGTTCCTGCTGAGGTTGCATATAGTTTGCAACAAAAATTGGGTAACAAATTTGTTGTAAAAACTCAAAAAGAACAGCACGCTTTAATTTACCGAATGATGAATACCGAAAGAATTGTAACCTATTTAATATTTACATTAATTTTAATTATTGCGGTGTTTAATGTTATAGGTTCAATTACTATGCTTATTGTTGATAAAAAAAGCAATATTCATACTCTTTGGAGCATTGGAGCATCAGAACAACTTATAAAGAAAATTTTTGTTTACGTTGGTTTTTTAATAACCGTAGTTGGTTCGGCAATAGGAATTACTTTAGGAGTTTTATTAGTTTATATTCAGGATACATACAAATTTATACGTTTTGGAGGTAGTCTTTCAACTGCATATCCTGTTGATTTAAATTTTGATAATTTTATTTTAGTAATAGGTACAATTTTTGCAATAGGTTATTTAGCTTCAAAAATATCGGTAATAAAACTTAACAAAAACTTTTTTGAGTAGAGTGTTAAGTTGCTTGAAAATAATATAAAAAAAGCCACTACAAATTAATTTGTAGTGGCTTTTTTTATATTTAAAGTTTAATATTTAGGTATATCAATTTAAACCAACTAGAAACTAGATGTGTTGGGTAATTAACCATTAACAATTAACCAAGCCCTTTAAGTAATTTACTAGTTTTGCTAACACCAATTAATTTTTCAATTTCTTCTTTGGGGGTTTCTTTTAAGCGCTTTACCGATTTGAATTTTGTCATTAAATCTTCAACAGTTTTCGGACCTATTCCGGGTATTGTTTCTAATTCCGAAACTATACTTTCTTTACTCCTTTTATTTCGGTGATGTGTTATTCCAAATCTGTGAGCTTCGTCTCTTGCTTGTTGTAAAATTTTTAAAGTTTCCGATTTTTTATCTAAATATAATGGAATAGGGTCGTCGGGATAAAATAACTCTTCCAATCTTTTTGCAATACCTATAATTGCAATATCATTTCTAATTCCTAAATCATCAAAACTCTTAAGTGCTGCATTTAATTGCCCCTTTCCTCCATCAATTAACACAAGTTGTGGCAAAGGTTGTTTTTCTTCAATCAGCCTCGAATATCTACGATAAACAACCTCAGTCATTGACGCATAATCATCAGGGCCTATAACCGTTTTTATGTTGAAATTTCGATATTCTTTTTTTGCGGGTTTACCATTTTTAAAAACCACACAAGCCGCCACCGGATTTGTACCCTGTATATTTGAGTTGTCGAAACACTCAATATGTCGAGGTTCTTCGGTTAGCATTAAATCCTTTTTCATTTGTGCCATTATTCTGTTGGCATGTTTATCGGGGTCGGTAAGTTTTACTTGTTTAAGTTTTTCTATTCTAAAATACTTTGCATTTCGTTCCGACAGTTCAATTATTTTAAGTTTATCTCCAATTTTAGGAATCGTTATTTTTAAATTAGGATCTCCTAAATCAACATCAAAAGGCAAATAAAGTTCTCTCGATAAGGAATTAAATCTTTGTCGGATTTCAATAATTGCCAATTCTAAAAGTTCCTTGTCGGTTTCTTCTAGTTTCTTTTTCAGCTCTAAAGTGTGACTTTGTATAATGGCACCATTCATTATTTTCAGGAAATTAACATAACCAAAAATATCGTCGCTAATAATAGTAAATACATCAACATTATTTATTTTGGTGCTTACAATTGTTGATTTAGCTTGATAATTTTCAAGAGAATCTATCTTTTCTTTAATTTTATGAGCTTCTTCAAATTCCATTTTATCAGCAAAATGCATCATCAATACACTTAAGCTTTTTATTGCAGTTCCGAAGTTTCCCCTAATAATATCCTTTATATCCTTTACATCGCTGTTATAATCTTCAACAGTTTGCTCATCATCGCAAGGTCCCTTGCACTTGCCAATATGATAATCTAAACAAACTTTGTATTTGGCATTTTGTATATTTTGCTCACTTAAATCGTGTTTACAAGTACGTAGTTGGTATAATTCTCTTATTAACGACATTAGTGCATTAGCCATTTTTATTGACGCATAAGGCCCAAAATATTCCGATCCATCTTTAA
>JAGLDK010000074.1 GCA_023145615.1 Ichthyobacteriaceae bacterium
ATACAATAATTACAAAATCAATACTGATTAATTAGTACTTGTATTGAAGTAATATTTCAATTTAAAAATCATAAAAAAAACAGGCTATACTTAGTTTAAGTGTAGCCTGTTTTTTTTTGTCTATGTTAAAAACAGTAGGTAATTTTATTGTTTAGGATTTGTTAATTTTCAGAACCCTTGTAGTAACTGAATAATTAACCATTATTATAAGGCTTCTTTATAAACCCAATGTCCGTTTTCCTTTTCGAATGTTGATTTCTCGTGTATTACACCTGTTCTGCCATTTTCAATATAAAATGCTTTAAATTCTACAATTCCATAATTATCGTTTTCCATTCCATCAACTGTATTTAAAACATCAAGCTTAATCCAAATAACCGATTTTGCCCATTTTACAATTTCGTTTCTTTCAAACTTGCTATTTGGTTGGGTAGTAGAGTGGTGACTTTTGTGTAGATATTCTCCATCGGCTAAAGTAAATGCACTGTATCTCGATCTCATTAATTGCTGAGCAGTTTTAACTAAATCAATATTTTTGTGTGCAATGCCACAGCATTTAATATAAGTGTTATTGCTTCCGCACGGGCAAAGTGTTGTATTTGTCATTTTACTTGTTTTTAAATTTTAGTTAGAATTAAAATTTGGCTATTTAATATAATAGTCTGTTACTTTTTGCCGTAACGTATTATAATAAGTGCTATTGACACAATTATTTGTGTATATATATTTAAATTAACCAGCATTTATAGGTGCTGTATAATTAACCATTACTTCTAAATTTTAGATTCAGGTATATAAAGCACTATATTAATTTAATATTACTAGTTTTTTAAAGTGTTAAATTTATAATTGTACATTGTTAATTTAAGGGAGTGTTGTAATACAGTTTTTTAAAGTTTCGGAACGGTTAATTTTTCCATTTTTGGTTTCAATAAATTTATTTGTATATAAAATAAGTTTCGGAATTTGATATTTGCTAAGTTCGGTACTAATGTTTTTTATTGTATAATTTATATTATCCGATTCTATAATTAACACAACCTTTTCTCCAAATAAAATATCGTTAACCGATGTAATAAAAAAACGTTCTGTAATAAATTTGTCGAGTTTTAGCTCTACCGTTTCGGGGTTTATTTTTATGCCACCCGAATTTATAATATTATCAAATCTACCAAGCCACTCAAAACTATACATGTTATTAAGTTTAACAACATCGTTAGTGGTTATTAGATTATTGTTTAAATAAGGAGCGTTAATTATAAGACAGTTATTGTTGTTTACGCTAAACGTAATATTAGGTAGTGCAGTGTATAAATTAGTTGGTGTGTTATTTGGTGTATTATTAGGTATATTGTTTAGTTTTTTAAGTGCAACATGAGTTATGGTTTCTGTCATTCCGTAGGTTGCAAATATGTTGTTGGGTAGTTTGTTTATTTCTTTTAAAAGTAGCGTATTTATTGCACCACCGCCAATTATAAGGTTTTGTACTCTGCCTTTATTTAATTGGTTTATTGATGCTGAAACCTGCATGGGTGTCATTGCAACAAAACTAAAAGTTAAATTATTATTTAGTAGTGGGGTAGAAGTAGGTTTTATACAATGCAATTTCATTTTGCTTTCTATTGATCGTATAATCATTAATTTTCCGGCAATGTAATTTGTAGATAATGCTAAAAGTGCATTATTATTTTTATTTAAACCGAAATAATTTATGGTGTTTTTAGCCGAATTAATAACTCTTATTTTTTCGAGTTCTATTTTTTTAGGGCTTCCGGTTGATCCCGATGTGTAAACTTCAATATAATTTAACGTGTTATTCCACTCAATTAAAAAATCAAGAATATCAATAATCCAAGGTTCAGAATATTGTTTCAGTAAATTTATATTTGAGTTAATTGGTGCAGAAAAATCAAGTAAAATCATAAGTGTTAATTTTTTGTAAAAATATAAAACACTTTGTGTAGTTGGTAATTTGTACAATATATTTTTTTTGCAAAAAAAAGTTGGACAACTAAAAATAGCTATCCAACTTAGTATATGGTTGTGTATATTAATATTTATTTTACATTAAGCGTACCATTGTTAATTATGTTATTTGTTGCATTAATAGTAGCTCCTGTATTTACGTTTAGCGTACCGTTGTTAATTATGTTATTTGTTGCATCAATAGTAACTCCATTACTTATATTTAAAGTATTATCATTTACAATATTATTAGCATTAATTTTACCATTTACCGTTGTAGTTGGGTCTAAATTGAAGAAATTTCCACTTGCATTTATAATAATACTTGTTCCTATAGTACTTGAATTACGTATAACTAAATGTTTTGCAGTTACTGATTCTGTTAAATTAGATATTGTAATATTTGTAGAGCTATTAGGAATAGTACCTAAGCTCCAGTTGCTTGCAGTGTTAATTGATGTATTGTTAGTATTAAGTTGTGTGCTAAATGCCGATGAACTTACAATTACTGCACTTCCATTATACTCTCCATCAGAGATATTAAGATTGTTTTCAGCAATATTTGGAGTTTTGTTAATGGGTAAAATATCTAAATTATAATATCCTACTAATCCGGGTTCGTTTCCAATTAAATTGTTGTTCATATTTAGTCTGATTTGGCTAGCTGGTATTGCGCTATTCCAAAATCTAACTTCATCAATATAACCATTACTTAATCTAAATTCTGCTGAATTTGGAAATCCTCCAATACTTGCAAAATTAGTTGGAGCTATTGCAATAGCTTGAGTACTTGTTTCGGTAAATACATTTATTCCATCTAAATAAAAACTTACTCTGTTATTTGTATCAATAGTAAATGCAACATGATGCCAGCCTGTGCCAATATCAACACCTGATGATACAAATCTTTTATCATCTACCAATACAACAAGTTTATTGCCAAGTGCAGAAGCATCATTGTTACTAACACCAATACCATATCCTGTATGGTAGTTTCCGGTATGTAAAAATAAACCTAACTCGTTGGTGCTTGGTAAATAAACCCAGCATTCGGCAGTTATATTATTTGCTCCTAAACCTAAGTTAGAAGGAATTGTAATGTTTCCGCTTCCGTTTAATGCTATTGCATTTTTAGGTCCATAAAAAGCAGCTGAAGGAACCCATGTTTCACTCATGTCAGTTAACGTACCGTTGTTTCTTGATAAAGACTGAGAGTCTTTAAGAGTAGAGCCCGATGTTTCGTTAAATTTATAGTAAGCAGCTAAACCAGTTTCGTTACCTGTTAGTTCTTTATAAATATTAGAACGAATTTCGGCGGCACTTCTAGTAACATCCCATACACGTACTTCGTCCATTATACCTTTAAAACTTCTGTTGTCATATTTGGTTTTACCAATTGAGAAGCTAAGTTCCGATTTTACAATATCAGTTCCATCTAAGTCAACTTTAGTTGCAGCCTTAATTCCATTAACATAAAAGTTAACTTCTGTATTTTCTTTGTTGTATGTAACTGCAACATGCTGCCATGTATTAAGTTTTAAAGTATTTTTGGGAGTTAAAGTACATTGTTCCCAAACAATACCTGTTCCATAGGCAAAACTCAATATTCCTTCAGCACCAAATCTAAAAACATATCCGAACGATTCAGTTGGTCCATTATCATCTTCGTTAGCTACAATTGTATGACTATAAGTTTCAGCTTTAAATTCGGTAGGATAAATCCATGCTTCAACAGTTATTTCTCCTCCTTCAATATGTAATGATGGGTCGTTACCACAATCTACATAGTTTTTATCTCCATCAAAAAAAAGTCCCATATTCTGAGAATTTGCAGTTGGTAATAATCCTAAAAGCAAAATAATTATTGGCAATATTTTTTTCATAATAGTGATTTTTGCAGATGTATTATTTTTAATAAAATTTATCAAAAAAAGATAGTTCATATTTTTTAATAGTTCAAAACTATGTATCATAATTATTGTCAAATAATAAGTTTAAAATAGTTTATTAAACTGTAGATTACAGAAATGTAAAGTGTAGTGTTTTAGAGTTGTATGTTAGTTTTTTTTTTAAATAAAAAAAGATGTAATGATATTGTGTTAAATAATATGTATAAAAATTGGTTTAATGTAATTTTCATGAATGAAAACACTTACAAGTAGCAGTGTGTTACCTCTTTTGTTTGCCAATAATTTGCTTGTAGTAGTGGTTGATTATTTAGTGTCTATAAATTTTTATTAGGTTAAATTTACTTGCATATATAACTTTAATAGTCTGTTGCTTTTACCGTAATATATAGAACATCAATAAGTTTAAAAATAAAAAATGCTACCGCTATTTAATGTTTTATATTGTTTGTTTTTAGAGTGTTAAATTGATAATTACGCATTGTTAATTTGTAATTTAACAGAATGTATAATTTGGTTATGTCATTTAAATAAAGCTCAATAAAAAAAAATAGTTATTTTTGAAAAAAAATAAGATGCAAAACAATATAGAACTTCCGAAAATAGCCATTAAATCTACCGATTTTAATATAGTTATATCTCCATCCGAATTCAGAATAAAGCTTTTAGATTCAATAAAAAATGCAAAAAACCGCATTTATATATCGGCTCTTTATCTTGAAAATGACGAAGCTGGTTATGAAGTTTTAGATGCTTTGTATTTGGCTAAACAGCAAAATGATAAATTAGTTGTTAAAGTTTTTATTGATTTTCATAGAGCACAACGTGGATTAATTGGTAGCGATAATGTAACCGGAAACATTAAAGGTTATTACGATTATAAGAAAAAGTATAATTCTGAAATTGAAATTTATGGTGTGCCAGTAAAAACTATAGAGGTTTTTGGAGTTTTTCATCTTAAAGGCTTTGTTATTGACGATACTGTAATTTACAGTGGAGCTAGTTTGAATAATGTTTATTTAAACTATAATGAAAAATTTAGGTTAGATAGGTATTTTGTAATTAGTAGCAAGTTGTTGGCAGATTCTTTTGTTGATTTTTTCCACCGTAATTTTTTGAATGATAATAAGGCGGTTACTCTTTTTAATAACGATGTTAAAGTTGATATTAAGAGTATTAAAAAAATGGCTAAAAAGTTTACTAATCAATCTAAAAAAGCTTTTTATAAAGTTAACGATGATGATAAGGTAAGTGGAGGTTCTTTGTCGGTAGCTCCTATTTATGGCTTGGGAAAGAATAATAATAAGTTGAATAATACAATTTTAAAATTGATTAAATCAACTACCGAAAAGCTAACTATTTATACTCCGTATTTTAATTTACCTTCCGAAATATCGAAAGAAATTATTTATTTATTAGAAAATACATCGGTTAAAATATCAATAATTATTGGAGATAAAACAGCTAATGATTTTTATATTTCTCCAGATAAAGAATTTAAAAAAATAAGTTTGATTCCGTATTTATACGAGCAAAATTTACTTCGATTTGTAGATAAATATCAGAAGCATATTGATAGTGGAAATTTGAATATATTTTTGTGGAAAAAAGGCGTTAATACTTTTCATTTAAAAGGAGTTGAGGTTGATGATAAATACAGATTACTTACCGGAAATAATTTAAATCCAAGAGGGTGGAGGCAGGATATGGAAAATGGTATTTTGGTTTCGGATACCAATAAAGAGTTGGTTGATATGTTTGATAAAGAATATGAATATATTTTAAACGATTGTTTTAGAATTGACTCATCAAAATCAATTGATTCGGTAAATATTTATCCACCTGTTGTAAAAAAATACATTAAAAATATTTATCGCACTCAGTTGCATAAAATAGTTAAAAGGTTAATGTAATTTTAGTAATGATAAACTTTAAATTGATAGTTGCTTTTTATAATTCTAATCTGAAATTTAACGGAATTTATGAGCGAACAACGCTATTTTAAATGCTTTAATTTAAGTATTATACTAAAATGAGTATTTAATGTATTGATGGTTAACTTTGTAGTGCGTAGTTTTTGTGTTTGGTAAAAAAAAACATTATTTTTGCATGCTTTTAGAAATGCTATAAAGGTTGCATCTAAATAAAATTATTTTTTTAGATGTAAAATTTGCTAGCGTAATTATATATAAATGGGAAGGTTACTTGGAATTGATTTTGGAACAAAACGTGTTGGTTTAGCAGAAACCGATCCAATGCAAATAATTGCTTCGGCACTTGATACCATTGACAGAAAGGAAATAATAAAGTTTCTGGATGTTTATGTTAAAAAAGAAAAAGTTGACGCTTTTATTGTAGGAGAACCAAAACAGATGGACTTTACAGAGTCGGAGAGCGAAAAATATATTAAAGAGTTTATTGTTGAGCTTAATAAAAAATTTCCTAAAATTAAAGTTTTAAGAGTTGATGAAAGGTTTACATCTAAAATGGCTTTTCAAACCATGATAGATAGTGGAATAAGTAAAAAGGCAAGAAAAAATAAAGGTACAATTGATAAGATAAGTGCAACTATTATACTTCAATCTTATCTGGATTCAATATAAAAAAGAGATATAATGGTATTACCTGTTGTTGCATATGGCGACCCTGTTTTGAGAAAAGAGGGTGAGGAGATAAATAAAGATTATCCGCATTTAAGTAGTTTGATAAATAATATGTGGGAAACCATGTATAATGCAAATGGTGTTGGTTTAGCAGCTCCTCAAATTGGAAAAGCTATCAGGCTATTTGTAATTGATGCTTCTCCTTTTGCCGAAGAAGGCGAGGAAGATTATGAGTTGCTTAAAGATTTTAAAAAGGTGTTTATTAATGCTAAAATAGTTGACGAAACTGGAGAAGAATGGGCGTTTAATGAAGGATGTTTAACAATTCCGGGTATTAACGAAGATGTTTTTCGTAAAGAAACTGTTGTAATTGAGTATTATAACGAGAATTTTGAATTCAAGAGAGAAGAGTATAGTGGCGGTGCTGCTAGAGTTATTCAGCACGAGTACGATCATACTGAGGGAATTATGTTTACCGACCATTTAAGTGGTTTAAAAAAACGACTTATTAAAGGTAAATTAGCAAGTATATCGAAAGGGAAAGTTAGTGTTGATTATAACATGAGATTTGCTAGTAAAAAAGGAAGATAGTAGAGGGAAAGTAGAAATGATTAATTATATGAAAAATTAGTTTACTTAAAAATATTAGATATGAATTTAGAAGGAATAATTGCAATTTCAGGAAAACCAGGAATATTTAAGTTATTAACTCAATCGAAGGGTGGTTTTATTGTAAAATCGTTAGTTGATGGAAAGAAATTTCCAGTTCAGGCTACTAACAGTGTAAGTGCTTTGCAAGATATTGCAATGTATACTTATGAGGAAGAAATTCCATTGGCACAGGTTCTTACAAATATTGCAAAAAGAGAAAATTACGGTCCAACAATTAGTCACAAAGAAAGTGCTAATAAGTTGAAAGAGTTTTTTGCAGAGGTTTTACCTGGTTACGACGAGGAAAGAGTTTATGGTTCGGATATGAAAAAGGTTATTCAGTGGTATAATGTGCTTCAGGGTGCAGGAATGATTACTGAGGAAGAAATGAATAAAACAGAAGAAAAAACAGAAGAGTAGATTTTAAGTTTAAAATATTAGAATTAATAAAAAAGAGGCACATTGATTATTTCAATGTGTCTTTTTTTTATTCCGATTTAAATCGATTATCAAACTTAAGTTTTGTTTTAGATACTACTTTTATTTTTTCGGTATCGGGGTGGTTTGGATTTATTAAATAATTGTATTCGGGAGGTATAATACTACTTGGAACTTTTAAAACAGCGGCTTCTTTTCCTTTTACAAAATCATCGCCAATATATTGTGTTTCTAAAGATGGTGGTTTCGAATCCCAGTTTTCGGGTAAATCTTTAGTTTTTAATTCTAGCAATTGTATGTTATCGGGTATGTCAATTTCAACGTAATATCTATCGGTTGGTAAATCTTCGCTAAAATCTAAATGCACCGATACTTCTAACGTGGCTAACGATCTTGATTCGGCAGTATAAACCAAATAAGTATTTCTGCTATTCCATCTATAACCATTCGATAATGCCGCACCACTTCCTTCAAGTGCCGAATTTAAATACTTTTCTCTGTAAATTCTGAATACTCGCATTTTAAAAATTTGGTTTGTTTTAGTTGATGCTCTATTAAGTTGTCAATTATCAATGTGCAATTATTAATTTAATACTCTAAAAATAAGTAAAATAAAACATTAAATAGTTGTAGTATTTTTTACACTTAATTTTATGAATGTACAGTGTATTAATGCAAAAAATAACGAGTATTTATAGTTGGTAAATAATAATAATCATTGACAATTAAAAATTAACCGTTAAATCTAAGATTACTTAACTACGCAAGGTTACCGTATTCTAATCGGTTTAAGCAGTTTTTAACTTCCTGAATACCTGTTAACGAATCGAATAAACTTTCGGGAGAAGTGCCACCCAATGATAAGTTTGGTTTTTTTAACCAACGCTGAAATTTTTCTTTTTCGCCATTAAAAACCTGTACTCCAAATTCTAAAATCTCAGATATAACTAATATTATTTCGCTATCTCTTCCGCTAAGTAAGTTGTTTTCTTTCTTCTTTTTGTTGTAAGTAGTTTGTGGAACTCCTAGTAATTGTAATACGTGTTTTACCGGAAGATCAGCTTTTTTACTAATTACTTCAATTGAATCGTAAGGTAAGCCATTGCGTATAATTACAACCCTATCCATTTTCGATTTCCAAACGTATTCTTTATCATGAACAAAAAGTTTCCAAGTAGGAGTGTTAGTTCTATTGTTTTTTGCCCTTTTAATACTTTGCTCTGTATTAAAAGCTTTTATCTCTATTTGTTGTGTTTCGTCGTCTTTTACCATAATGCAATATATTTACTATAAAGATACAGTATATTTGCTGTCCTGACAAATGTTTACTTAGTTTTTGTAGTGTACAGCTTTGTGTATTAGTGTTTTACTTTGATGTTTGTATTTGATTTTTAAAATATTAAAAACTAAATTCCACTCTTTTAATTCAAGCTTTCAACGTGTTTACGGGTTTTATATCAAGAGTTGATACTTTTTGTCAATTTCTTGCATTCACATTTTATTCAACCTAGCAACGGTTTGTTTTTTTTTACAGTACAAACAAAATGTCTATTTAATTCTTTCTTTAATACAAAACATATTTTCTGATGAATAATACCATGTATCTCATAATACATATCCTAATTTAGTATGATTACTGTGCGCTAATGTTCTTAATGTATTTCGAACTAATTCATTTTTTGTAATTTCATTTTCTAACTTTTCTATGCTAGTTTTTAGGTATATGTACTTTACATTATTCAACACTGTGTAATATGTTATTGGTATTAATGCTTCTTAATTTTACGAAGAAATGGTATGTAAAAAACAATTAACAATGTTTACTCCTTTTGTTAAAACAAGTATATTATTGGTGTTTTTAACAATTTAATAGTTTGTATGTCATTAATTATAATGGTTATGAATAATGGATGTTGTAAAGTCCATTTATAAGATTATAATTTGTTATTTTTGCATATATAATTTATTAAAGTTATTGGTGATGAATCCAGAAATAGAGACTCTTATTGAAGAGCATACAGAAGTTAAAAGAACACAAAAGCATCAAATAATATTACATAACGACGAAGAAAATACATTTGAGTTTGTTATAGAATCGCTTATTACTGTTTGCGGTCATACGTCGGAGCAAGCCGAACAATGTGCTATGATTACTCATTATAATGGAAAATGTGGAATTAGTACAGGTGTTTTAAATGAACTTAAACCAATATGTACAAGGTTGTTGAGTTTGGGTTTGAGTGTTGAAATAATGTAATTTCAGAAAAAAAATGTAATGTACTTGTATGATTGCAAAATATTAGTACCTTTGCAATCGCAAAACACTAAAGGCCTCGTAGCATAACTGAATAGTGCACTTGATTACGGCTCAAGAGGTTACAAGTTTGAATCTTGTCGAGGTCACTTTTTTTTTGCATAAGTTCTTAATTTTATTGAGATTAAAACGGCCTCGTAGCATAACTGAATAGTGCACTTGATTACGGCTCAAGAGGTTACAAGTTTGAATCTTGTCGAGGTCACTTTTTTTTACTTATTATAAGTTTTATAAAGTACTGTTTTTTCTCAATAAATATAAAATACTGAAACGGCTCCGTAGCATAACTGAATAGTGCACTTGATTACGGCTCAAGAGGTTACAAGTTTGAATCTTGTCGGAGTCACCATTTTTTAAAATACATATTGGCCTCGTAGCATAACTGAATAGTGCACTTGATTACGGCTCAAGAGGTTACAAGTTTGAATCTTGTCGAGGTCACAAAAAAACTCATTAATTAATTTTAATGAGTTTTTTTTATGCTTTTATTTTAAATAGGAGGTAGGTTTATAAATATTTAAAAAATAGAATTATCGGCATAGGTTGTAAATAATTCAAGAGCTTTTATACCTGCCAACGAATTTCCTTTTTCATCTAACCCCGGAGACCATACCGAAACAGTTAGTAACCCAGGTACTATGGCAATAATTCCACCGCCAACACCACTTTTAGCGGGTAACCCAATTCGGTAAGCAACGTCTCCAACAGCATCATAAGTACCACATGTTAGCATAATAGCATTTATTCTTTTGGCAACGCTTCGACTTATTACTTTTTTATTATTTATTGGGTTAACGCCATAATTTGCCAAAAACGAAAATGTATCGCATAAATTAGCACAATTCATTTCTATTGAACACTGATGATAATAAGTGTCTAAAACACCATCAATACAGTTTTCAATATTATTAAAATCTTTCATTAAGTTAATTAGTGCCGCATTTCGGAAACCAGCTTTAAATTCCGAACGTGCAATTTTTTCGTTGTACTCTAGCTCTCTATTTCCTGATAAATCTCTAACAAATCTCAGAAAATCTTTTTTTGGATTATTTAAGTTTGTGTACATCTGATCGCTAGTAACTAAAGCTCCAGCGTTAATAAATGGGTTACGTGGTATGCCCGATTCGTATTCAAGTTGTACAAGAGAATTAAAAGGAGTTCCTGAAGGTTCTTTTCCGCATCGGGTTGATAAAAACTCGTCATTTTCGGCAATTACAGTTGTTAGTGATAGCACTTTCGATACACTTTGTATCGAAAAAGTTTCATCAATATTACCAATACTAAACTGCGTTCCATCTAATAACCTAACAGCCATAGCAAATTTATTTCTGTCGGCATTAGCCAAAGCAGGTATATAATCGGCAACTCTTCCTTTGCCAAGTAAAGGTTGTATATCTTGGTAAATTTGCTTTAAAATATAATTATAATCATTCATCTTTTATATTGTTGTTGTTAGTTTCGTTGTTGGTTTTATTATCTGCTTTATTGGTGTCTTCATTATCAATATTATCTTGTAAGTTTTTCATATTTACATCTACTTGTGGAAAAGGAATTTCAATACCGTTTTCGTGTAATTTATTGTAAATATTTATAGCCACATTACTTTTACAGTTTAAGTTATCGTCGTAAAAAGTCCAAAATCTAATTTCGAAATTTACCGAACTATCTCCAAAATCTGTAAAAATAGCATACGGTTCCGGATTTTTTAAAACACTGCTAACTTCAGTAGCCGATTCTTTTATCAGTTTTAAAACCATATTTGGGTCGCTTCCGTAAGCAGTACCAATTTTTATTATAATTCTTGTTCTCGAATCAGATAGAGTCCAATTTATTAATTGATTTGAAATTAATATTGAATTAGGTACAATAACTTCAGCTCCATCGAAAGTTGTAATGTGGCTCGATCTAATTCCTATCATTTTAACCTTTCCAAGTAGGTTATTAACTTCAATTGTATCTCCAATTTGTATTGGTCGGCCATAAATAAGTATTAATCCTGATATGAAATTTTTAACCAAATCTTGCAAACCAAAACCAATACCAACCCCTAAAGCACCTGCCATTACCGAAAACTTGCCAATGTCGATACCTGTATATGATATAGACAGCATAATTCCTAAAATTGATAAAATTATACGTAGCGTTAAAGATACTGCCGATCCTGTACCTCTTGGTAAATCTTTGCTTTTTACAAAATTTTCGTCATCAAATATTTTCGAAATTACGTTAGATAGCATAATTGTAACTATCATAACTATAATAAAACTTATTAAATCTCCCATTAATAAATTATCGGCAAATGTTATGGGGTAGTTCATAAAACCGCTTATGTAATCTCCTAAAATATCATCTAAACCAATAATATATGAAGTTAGATTTATCCAAATAATAGCTGCAATGAAATTTATACCAACAAGTATTTTACTCTCGTTTTTATCTAAAATATTTCTAATTATTCGAGAGTTGTATTTAATTACATCAAGCAAAGCCTTTACGTATGTTTTTATTATAATTATAGCATAAGATAGTACAATGCTTATAACAGGAATACGTATAAGTATTTTATTTAGCAGTACCGAAAAGTTTATATAACCTAAAATATTTGCAATTAATGCAATAATATATAGTGCAATTAATATTGGAATTATTTTTTTTAATTGCAGTGTTATTTTTATAGTAGAGCTTTTATTTTTTAGTTTTCGTTTAAAATATATTGATAGTAATATTATGCTCAAAGCCGACTCTATAAATAAATATATACGAGATAAATTTCCGAAATACCACGAGAACATTTCGAAATAATTTACTACTAAAATTATAGTTAGTATTTTAAATAAAGCCTTATTATCGGCACTATATGTTTTTTTAAATGAGAAGTATATTGTTGCAAGGGTTAATAATTTTATAAAATTGTAAATTAACATTGGTGTGTATGAAAACGAATTAATTAGCACCAATAGTATTAGAGTTATTGTAGAAAATATTGGATTATTTATTAGTAATAATTTTCCATAACCATTACCGCTATTCTCGTTTATTTTAAATTTTACGTAAAACTTTCGGATAGTAAAACTTAGTGCATAAATAAATAAGGAAAATAGTATAAAAATTGATACTTCGGGTTTTATTAACTTAATATAGTTGCTAGTTAGTATTATGTTTTCGTGCAGGGCATTTTTAATTTTTAATTTAAAATCAACAGATTTGCTGTAGTTAATTTCCCAAATTTTGTTTGACGATACATACATTGTTTGCTGGTTTTTAGCTACTAAAGCATTATGTATGTGTATTAAAATTTCATTTACAATAGTTTTGTTTTCCTGAATTTTATATTCGTTTTTAATTACTTTTTTCATAAACATATAGTGTTTGCTTTTTTTAACTTCAACACTATCAAGTAATATATTTATCTTATTATTTACTAAGTTGTAATTATAATTGTTGTTTGTTATTTGTTTTATTTTATTAAATCGGTTTTCTACTTTTATAAGAAGTAGTGTGTTTTTATCTGATTTTTTAAGAATTTCAGAACTTCTTTTTACTCTGTTTTCTGTTAGTTCTAAATATTCTAACCAAATTTTATTTGTGTTTTTTATATAAACATTCGATAAGTTATTATGATTAAAAGTTTCGAATTCCTTTTTCTGATCTATTAAAAATTTGTGTTGTTCTTCGGTGTCTTTATTTAATTTTTCAAGATCATTTAAATTGTCAGTATCGGAGTTTATATACGATAATCTGTGGTATGCTTTTTCAATTTTATAATTTACATCTGCAATATTTATAGTAGCAATTGAATCGGATATTGTATTTTGATACGATTTACCATAAATATTGCTAATACAAATAATAAAAGCAAAACAAAATAATATGGCTTTTTTTAACTTCAACATTTTTCAAATTTTATATTTCAGAATAAATTCAAACTAAAATACTAAAACACAAAATCAGTTTTTAATTTTATAGGTATAGTGTTATACTGTTTGTTTATATGTAGTTTTTAAATTTCAGGATATTATGTATTTTTTAATTGTAGGTGTATTATTAGTTGATATATGAGTTTTATAATATAATTTATGGGTTTAAATTTTACCTTAATTAATAATTTTAGGTATAGTAAATTACTATCTGATAAATTACGTTATTTATAGAATTGATATTATTGTTAATATTGATTTCATTTGTTCTATAACCTATAATATTAACCATTGATAATTAAAAATTAACGATTACTTAGTAGTTTATTCTGATAAAAATAGATTGTTTTTATTATAGTATCAGCTGTTTTATACTGTTATTTATATTAATTTAATGCTTCGGAGTTAATAATTAATGACTGTAAAATATTGTTATTACGATGGTTATGAATCTTATTGTAAAAGAAACACTTATACTATAATAGAATGTATTTTTAAGGTATATTGCGTACCTTAAAACAAACAAAAGTTTATGGAATACTTAGATTTTGAACAGCCTATCAAGGAGTTAGAAGAACAACTTGAGAAGTGTATCGAATTGGGGAAACAAAGCGAAATCGATGTTTCTGAAACTTGCGGTAAGATCAAGGACAAACTAAATACAACAAAAAAAGACATTTACAAAAACTTATCTGCATGGCAGAGAGTACAAGTATCTCGTCATCCGTCGAGACCTTACACGCTTGATTATATTACTGCATTAGCAGGAGACAGCTTTATGGAACTTCATGGCGACAGAAATGTTGGTGATGATAAAGCCATGGTTGGTGGACTAGGAGAAATTGATGGTCAATCGGTAATGTTTATTGGACAGCAAAAAGGAATCAATACAAAAATGCGTCAGTATCGTAATTTTGGAATGCCAAATCCTGAAGGATACAGAAAGGCGTTGAGATTGATGAAAATGGCTGAAAAATTTAACATTCCTGTTGTTACTATTATTGATACTCCAGGTGCATTTCCGGGTTTAGAAGCTGAAGAAAGAGGACAAGGAGAAGCAATTGCTCGTAACATCTACGAAATGACAATACTTAATGTGCCTATCATTAGTATTATTATTGGAGAAGGTGCATCGGGTGGAGCTTTAGGAATTGGTGTTGGAGATAAAGTGCTAATGCTTGAAAATTCATGGTACTCTGTAATTTCTCCAGAAAACTGTTCTACTATATTGTGGAGAAGTTGGGACTTTAAAGAAAGAGCTGCCGAAGCCCTTAAGCTTACTGCTAACGACATGTATGGTAATAAATTAGTTGATGGTATTATTGAGGAACCAATTGGTGGTGCTCATCAAAACCGAGAACAAACTTATGCTTCAGTAAAAAACGAAATTCTTAAATCTTTAGAAGAGTTAAAGCAACTTGATAAAGAGGATATGGTAAATAAAAGAATTGAAAAGTTTTCTGGAATGGGAGTTGTTAGTGAATAACTAATATTATTGCTATTAAAAAATTATAAAAACTGTACACTTAATATATTTAGTGTACAGTTTTTTTTGGTTTGTAAATTGGTTATAAATACCAT
>JAGLDK010000075.1 GCA_023145615.1 Ichthyobacteriaceae bacterium
TAATTATGTGTAAACTAAAAACATGTATTTATTACGTACATTTATAAAACATGTTTACCCTTGAAAATCAGTAGTTTAAAAAGTTTTTTACATAAAATGTACTGTTAGGTTTTGTAGATTAAAATATAATTATACATTTGCACCAATAAATAATAACAATACAAGAATACAAGATGAATACAGGTACAGTTAAATTTTTCAACGAAACTAAAGGTTTCGGATTTATTACAGACAACGACTCAAACAACGATATCTTCGTACACGTTACAGGATTAACTGACGAGATTAGAGAAGGTGACGATGTTACTTTCGACGTTAAAGAAGGACAAAAAGGAATGAATGCAGTAAACGTAAAGTTAGCTTAATTCTTTTTTATATAGCTTTTAAAACCCCAAACAATTTATTTTGTTTGGGGTTTTTTGTTGTCTTTTTTTTACTGAAAATTTATATTGTATTCAATTGTAATATGCAGTTTTTGAGTTGTTTGTGTTCTTTTTTATAGGATTTTAATCATAGTATATTTACGATGAACGAATAAGATTGTTATGAAAAGAACATTAGAAGATATTTGTGATATCAAAAAAATACAGAAGTAATTGAAAATAGGTTCTCCAATAAATTATGTAAAAATCAGTAATACAATTAAACTGCAATACAAAAAATTAAATTACTGTTTGCAAAGGTTGAATTAAAATATAAATAAATATGCAAGTAAAATTAAAATTACTAGATAGGTATTTAACATTGTGGATATTTTTAGCCATGATTGTAGGAGTAGGGTTGGGGTATTTTTTTCCTGAAATATCAACAAATGCCGATTCAATGTCGGTAGGTACAACAAATATACCTTTGGCAATTGGTTTGGTTTTAATGATGTATCCGCCATTAGCAAAGGTTGATTATAAACTAATACCATCAATATTTAAGGATACCAAAGTAATGTCATTATCGTTGATATTGAATTGGATAGTAGGTCCGATTTTAATGTTTGTGTTGGCGGTTGTGTTTCTTAGAGACGAACCTGGTTACATGAGCGGATTAATTTTAATTGGTTTAGCCCGATGTATTGCAATGGTGCTTGTTTGGAACGATTTAGGAGGAGGTAGTAAAGAATACGGAGCAACACTTGTGGCTTTAAATTCGGTTTTTCAGATTTTAACTTACAGTGTGTTTGCTTGGTTTTTTATATCGGTATTGCCAAAATATTTCGGAATTGAAACTTTCGATGTTCATATTTCAATTATTGATGTAGCACATTCGGTACTAATATATTTGGGAATTCCTTTTTTAATGGGGTATTTTGGTAGAGTAATTTTAGTAAAAAAGAAGGGTTTAGATTGGTATAATAACACGTTTATTCCAGCAATATCACCAATTACTTTAATAGCACTTTTAGCAACAATAGTTTTAATGTTTAGTTTTAAAGGAGGTTTAATTGTACAAATACCTTTCGATGTATTTAAAATTGCAGTGCCTTTAGTTATATATTTTGTTGTAATGTTTTTTGTTAGCTTCTTTACAGGTAAGGCACTTGGTATTGACTACGATAAAAATGCGTCGGTTGCATTTACGGCAACAGGAAATAATTTTGAGTTAGCTATTGCGGTTTCAATAGCAATTTTCGGAATAAATTCTCAACAAGCTTTTACCGGTGTTATTGGTCCTTTGGTTGAAGTGCCAGTTTTAATTTTATTGGTAAATGTGGCTTTATGGCTGAAGAAAAAGTTATATTAAATACTCAATTTTCGCACCTAATTTAAGCCACTGATTTCAGTGGCTTAATATCTCGAATAAAATCCTTCCTGAATTAAAGTCACAAAGCCAAGTTCATCGCTGTAACTAATTAACCCTCTTATTATTTATTCCGATTTATGATTACCCACATAAAATTCCAAAATCTTTGAAACGTGCATCATTAATACAATTATTCTATCATTGAGTCTGTACTAAATGTTATCTTGCTTTATATCCTTGAATAATCTACCAATTGTGCCGTAAGCCTCAATTTTATATTTTAAACTTATTATTAAATACTATATCATTACTATGGTTGTGTGTGCTATTAACTCAATGATGAAGAAATTAATCCCAATAATATTAACGCTGTATTTTTCGGTAACGAATTTATATGCGATAGATTCTCTACAAATAGAAAAAATAACTATTTATCGTTTAGCACCTGATGAGTTTGATATAGGCTTATACTCAAATAAAAACACAACTGCCGATGATTGGGCAAAAATATACGATTTAGATATTGTGATAAATGCCGGAATGTTTTCGCCAGAAGGAAAGCATATCGGTTACATGACAGGACAAACAAAGCATATAAACAAATATCAATCTTTTATGTTTTTTGGAGCGAAGAAAGAAGGTATTCCTGAAATAAGAGTTGGAGATAAAGATAAGCACAACATAAAATCTCTACTCAAAGAATATAGTTTGGCCATACAGAATTTAAGAATGATAAAATCTGGTGCTGAAAACAGATGGAGTAAACAGTATAAGAAATGGTCTGAAGTTGCTTTAGGTATCGACAAATATGGAAATTTACTAATAGCATTTAGCAGACACCCTTATACGATGTTTGAGTTTAATAATATATTGATTAATAGTGATTTAGAAATAGATGCACTACAACATTTAGAGGGAGGCCCAGAAGCATCTCTTTATTACAAAGGACACTACAAGTACATGGGTAGTTATGAAACTGATTTTAATGAAAATGATGATAATTTAGAATTTTGGGATATACCCAATATTATTGGGATAAAACTTATAAAATAATATTGGTTACTCTACTATATTCTTTAACACGAAATACTTCTTGTAATATTAGTTGTTTGAATATGGAAATCTGACTTTCGGCACCTTTTTCAAAGTTGAAAAAAATATTTGAACTTGAGTTTAAAATATACCTTATGTCGCAATGCTAATCAAAAAAACATATCTCATATAGGATTAGTAAGTGAAATGGTAATACAAATTTATGAAATGATTGATATTTTTTTTTGCGTAAAATTTAGAACAACATAAAGTTATATCAGTTACAAGTCAACATATAAAATTATCGACATATGTTTTATGATGAGTTATATACTTTACCAATTTATCAGATAATTTTTGTTTGATAAAACCCCATAGCCATTCTTTTACATTCTCAATTTTATCGAATATTTTATTTTTGAATAATTGCTTTATACAATAATAGTCCTCTACTTTTTTAAGTCAAAATTCAACCAAAACTACCGAACTGATAAAAGCTCAACCGTTCTTTTATACTCATAAAAAGAAATATTATTTCTATAATGAATGCCCTATATGGCTTATTTGATAAATAAATACAGTTTAATGTGTTGAAAACTAATCTATTAAGTTTTTGATATATTTTCGTATATCTTAAGTTGTTGTAAAATAGTTTTTTATCGTTAAAATTTAACGGAGTATTGTAGTTTGTTTACTTTAATAATGGATTTACGTTTGTGTGTTTATTAGTTTAATTTAAGGTATTATTCATTTGTAATAAAAATTAAATAGGATACGAAAATAGAAGGATCGTTGATTTGGTACATAAGTAAAAACTTGATAAAGAATATATCTGTGTAATTATTAATAAATTACACTTAAGTGTTTGTTATTTAGAGTGTTTTGTTGATTTTTAATGATGAAAATTCATATTGCAGGTACTTTTAGTTTTAATGTGTAATCTATTGTAGTTGGTGGAGTTTTTTTGTAGTTAATTGTTTGCTCTGAAAAGAAACTCTTTGTTTATTTGTGATACAAGCAAAGAGAAATAAGAAAACATAGAATACAGATTTGTATTGATTTAGCTGTTATATATAAAATATAATGGATAATATTAGTACTTGTTTGAGAAGTGGTTTTGTTCGATTTGAATATTTTTTTTTGTTGTTTTTAAAAACTTTAATGTGTTATAAAAAAAAACAAAGTTTTTAATAGAGTTAAAATTATGATGATATTTAAAAAAAATAATTGGTGGTGGCCTGTATTAAATCAATACAGAGAACAGGTGTGCTATATAATTACATAATAATATAAAAACGGCTTGTTTGGGTATGTACCTGATTTTGCCGTTTTTTTTGTTAAGTATAAAAGATGTTATAAATTGGAGTTAGTTAAATAAGCATCAAGTTTTAATATCAAACTATAAATGAAATATGAAAAATTTAAAGATTACTACAAATTTTAAAAAGAAACTTGCCGATACTATTACGCCGGTAAGCTTGTATCTTAAATTGAGAGATATTTATCCTAATTCGGTTTTATTAGAGAGTTCGGATTATCATTCAAAAGAAAATTCATATTCTTTTATTTGTCTTAATCCATTGGTTAATTTAAAGGTTGATAATAATAAAGCAACTGTAGAATATACAACCGATAATACGGTGTATGAGGAGCCGATGGATAGAAATTTTACCGAAATTTTAGATAAATTAAGTAGTAGTTTTAAAATTGAAAACGGAGATGATGTTAAAGGTTTTAATGGTTTTTATGGATACATAGCTTACAATGCTATTGAGTATTTCGAAACTATAAAGCTTACTAATAAAAAAAGTAATTCGTCTCAAATACCATCAATTCAATTTTCGTTTTTCAAAAATATAATAGCTATTAATCATTTTAAAAACGAAATGATGGTTATTGAAAATGTTGTTGATGGACAAAAATCGAAACTTAATAAGTTACTTTCTCAAATAGAATCTCAAGGTTTTTCGTCAATGCCATTTGAGTTAGATGGAAAGGAAACATCTAATATCACTGATGAAAATTTCATGAAGAATGTTGAAAACGGAAAGCATCATTGCCGACGTGGAGATGTTTTTCAAATAGTTCTTTCTCGTCAGTTTAAGCAGGCATTTAATGGAGATGATTTTAATGTTTATCGTTCGTTACGTTCAATAAACCCATCGCCTTATTTGTTTTACTTTAATTACGAAGATTTTAATTTAATGGGTTCATCGCCCGAAGCACAAATTAAAGTTGAAAACGGAAAGGCTTTAATAAATCCAATTGCAGGAACTTTTAGAAGAACTGGAAACGATGCAGAGGATAAAGAGTTAGCAGTAAAATTATCGAACGATCCGAAGGAAAATGCCGAGCATGTTATGTTGGTTGATTTGGCTAGAAACGATTTAAGTCGTCATTGTAAAAATGTAGAAGTTAGAACTTATAAAGAGGTTCAGTATTTTTCTCATGTTATACATTTGGTTTCGGCGGTTGATGGAGATGTAAAAGAAAATGCCAAAAAGGTTATTGAATCTACTTTTCCGGCTGGTACTTTATCGGGTGCACCAAAATATAAGGCAATGCAGTTAATTGATAAATACGAAAATCAGGATAGAGGTTTTTATGGTGGTGCTGTTGGCTATATTGGACTTGATGGAGAGGTTAATTTAGCAATTGCAATACGTTCTTTTGTATCGAAAGACAATGTTTTGTACTCTCAGGCAGGTGCCGGAATTACAGAAAAATCGAATAAAGAAAGTGAGCTTCAGGAAGTAAACAATAAGTTGTTTGCACTGAAAAAGGCAGTTGAAATGGCAGAAACAATTTAATATAAAGTGTATAACTCAAAATAAAATGAAAACATTAGTATTAGATAATTACGATTCGTTTACATATAATTTGGTTCATATAATTGAAAATTATTTGGGGCATGATGTTGATGTATTCCGAAATGATGAGATTTCTTTAGAAGAAATTGAAAAGTATGATAAAATTATTCTTTCTCCTGGTCCTGGAATTCCAGATGAAGCCGGTATTTTAAAAGATGTAATTAGAAAGTACGCATCAACAAAATCAATTTTTGGAGTTTGCTTAGGAGAACAGGCAATAGCAGAGGTTTTTGGAGGAGAATTAAAAAATCTTACAAACGTGCATCACGGAGTTTCAAGTAAAATGATTGTTACTCAAGATGATGTTCTTTTTAATGATGTGCCGAAAGAATTTGAAGGTGGAAGATATCATTCGTGGATTGTATCGAAAGAAAATTTACCTGATGTTTTAAAGGTAACTTGCGAAGATGAAGAAGGTGCTATTATGGCAATTCGTCATAAAGAATACGATGTGTCGGGAGTGCAATTTCATCCTGAATCGGTGCTTACTGAAGCTGGTTCAACTATGATTGAAAATTTCTTAAAAAACTAAAATAAAGCCTTTTACTAAAGGTGTAATAATATGTTTTTTGCAAAAATATAATGTATTAATAATTAACTAAACTCGAATTACTATGAAACTACCTGAAGAATGTAAAAACATGAAAGATGTGAAAAATGCTGTTGATAATATTGATATGGCAATTATTGATTTAATTGGACAAAGAGCCGAATATTTAAATAAGGCAACTAATTTGAAGCTTACTGTTTTTAACCAAAACGAAATGTTAAATGTTAGAAGAAAGTGGGCTGAAGAAAGTAATTTAAGTCCTGATTTGGTTCAGAATTTGTACGAAGTTTTAGAAAGCAACAAGGAGGCTTACAGTAATAAAACAGAGCAGGTTTTAGGTTAATTATAATATATAATATGAAAAGCATACTAAATAAACTTATAAATAAAAAAACTTTATCGGCAAAAGAAGCAGAAAATGTGCTGGTTGATATTACAAACGGAAAGTATAATAATTATCAATTAGTATCGTTTCTTACTGTGTTTTTAATGCGTCAGCTTACTGTTGATGAATTTAAGGGCTTTAGAGAGGCTTTGCTGAAACAGAGTTTACAAGTTGATTTAGGAGATTACGAAACTATTGATCTTGTAGGTACAGGAGGAGATGGAAAAGATACTTTTAATATATCAACTTTATCTTCTTTTGTAGTTGCCGGAGCAGGTTATAAGGTTACAAAGCATGGTAATTATGCGTCGTCGTCGGTAAGTGGTTCGTCAAATGTTTTAGAGTATTTAGGATACAAGTTTACTAATAATCAAGATGTTTTGAAACAACAGCTTGAAGATGCAAATATTGCTTTTTTACATGCTCCACTTTTTCACCCTGCATTAAAAAATGTGGCACCGGTGCGTAAAGAGTTAGGTTTAAAAACAATTTTTAATCTTTTAGGTCCTGTGGTAAATCCTTCTCGTCCAAAACATCAGCTTTTGGGTGTTTATAGTAAAGAAATAGGGGAGTTGTATTCCGATTTGCTAAAAGATATTGATGTTAACTACAATATTGTACATAGTATTGATGGTTATGATGAAATTTCATTAACATCAAATTTCGATTTATTTACTGCCGGAGAATATACAGAGGTTACGCCCGAAGAAATTGGTTTTGAAAGAGCACAACAATCTGAATTATTTGGAGGAGATACAGTTGAAAAAGCTGGTGCAATTTTCAAGAATATAATTAACGGAAAAGGTACTAAGGCTCAGAATAATGCTGTAATAGCAAATTCGGCTTATGCCATAAAAACTATTAGTGGTAAAACATTAAATGAAAGTATTGATTTGGCTAAAGATTCGTTATTTAACGGAAAAGCTAAACGTAGTTTAGAACTAGTAACCCAACACTAATTACTAATAATTATTAGTGATAATTATTATTGCGTAAAGCTTTTGTAAAATGACAATTTTAGATAAAATAGTAGAATATAAACGTGTGGAAGTAGCTAATCAAAAGGCTAAAGTATCGTTGTTAGAATTGAAAAATTCGGATATGTACAACAGAAAACCATATTCGTTAAAAGAGTTTTTATTGTCTGATGAAAAATCGGGAGTTATATCCGAATTTAAACGTCAGTCGCCATCAAAAGGATTAATAAACGGTACTGCTAAAGTGTCGGAAGTGGTTTGTAAATATCAAAAAGCAGGTGCATCGGCAGTTTCGGTATTAACCGATAATCCATCTTTTGGAGGAGCAAAAGAAGATTTAATTGAAGCCCGTAAAGTGTTGCAAATTCCAATACTTCGTAAAGATTTTGTTATTGATGATTATCAAATTCATGAAGCAAAATCGTGGGGAGCCGATATTATTTTACTTATTGCATCAATATTAACTAAAGAAGAAATAGAGCAGTTTTCGGCTTTAGCAAAATCATTAGGTTTAAGTATTTTATTTGAAGTGCATAACGAGGATGAGCTGCTTAAAATAAGTGATAATATTGATATTGTTGGTGTAAATAACCGCAATTTAGCCACTTTTGAGGTTAGTATTAAAAACTCAATTAAGTTGGTTGATAAAATTCCTAACAGATGTGTAAAAGTATCGGAAAGTGGAATTTCGGAAATTGAAAAAATTAATGAACTTCAGAAATATGGTTTCAAAGGTTTTTTAATTGGAGAAAATTTCATGAAAACTGATAATCCAGGTGATAGTGCAATTGAATTTATTGGGAAACTGTAATTGATTGTCAATTGTAAGTGGTTAATTATTAATTTAATACTCTGCATAAATTAAAATCATAATAAAATGAACAAAAGTAAATCGGTAATTAAAGTTTGTGGAATGCGTAATTCTGAAAATATTAAAAATTTATCGAAACTTGATATTGATATGATGGGTATGATTTTTTACCCTAAATCGCCAAGATATGTTGTTGATGTTCCTGATTTTGGAGATGATTTTAAAGGCGATAAAAGAATAAAAAAAGTTGGAGTTTTTGTAAATGCGGATGTTGATTTTATAGAAGATAAAGTAACTAAGTTTACTTTAGATGTTGTACAGTTGCACGGTAAAGAAACTCCCGAAGAGTGTAATTATTATAAGCAAAAAGGGCTTGGAGTAATGAAAGCTTTTGGAATAAATGAAGGATTTAATTTCGATGATATTAAAGATTACGAGCAATTTGTTGATGTATTTGTTTTCGATTCGAAAACAAAGGTTTACGGAGGTTCGGGTAAAAAATTTAATTGGAATAAGTTAAAAGAATATAAAGGAAATATTCCATTTTTATTAAGTGGTGGAATAGGAGAGTTTGATGTTGAAGAAGTAAAAAAGTTTACGCATAAAAAACAAGTAGGACTTGATTTAAACAGTGGTTTTGAAATAGAGCCTGCACTTAAGAATGTAAATAAATTACAAGAATTTATAAATAATTTTAAGTAATTACAAGTTGTGTAAATTGCAATAATCTTTTTTAGTTAAAGTGTATATATATACGGTATGAGTTACGAAGTTGATAAAGATGGGTTTTATGGTGATTTTGGAGGTGCTTTTGTGCCTGAATTACTTTATCCAAATGTAAAAGAATTAGAAGATAATTATATACAGATTTTAGAATCTGACGAGTTTCAGGATGAATATAAATCGTTGTTGAAAGATTACGTTGGTCGTCCATCGCCTTTGTATTTAGCTAAAAGGCTTTCTGCAAAATATGGAGGAACAATATATTTAAAACGAGAAGATTTAAATCATACTGGAGCCCATAAGGTTAACAACACAGTTGGTCAGATTTTGTTGGCTCAGAAATTGGGTAAAAAACGAATTATTGCAGAAACTGGTGCTGGTCAGCATGGAGTTGCAACTGCTACAGTTTGTGCTTTAATGGATTTAGAATGTATTGTTTACATGGGAGAGGTTGATATTGAACGTCAGGCTCCGAATGTGGCACGTATGAAAATGTTAGGTGCCGAGGTTAGACCCGCAAAAAGTGGATCGAAAACCTTAAAAGATGCAACTAACGAGGCCATTAGAGATTGGATTAATAACCCAGATGATACTTATTATTTAATAGGTTCGGTTGTAGGTCCACATCCTTATCCTGATTTGGTTGCACGTTTACAAGCTGTTATTTCGGAAGAAATGAAAAAGCAGTTGAAAGAAAAAACAGGAAACGAAAATCCTGATAAAATTATTGCTTGTGTAGGTGGAGGAAGTAATGCGGCAGGTGCTTTTTATCATTATATGGATAATGATGATGTTGAGCTAATTGCTGTTGAAGCAGCAGGTTTAGGAGTTGATACTGATAAAACAGCGGCAACTACAACTTTAGGTACTGCAGGTATTATACACGGAAGTAAAACTTTGTTGATGCAAGATGAATATGGACAAATTACCGAGCCGCATTCTATTTCTGCAGGTTTAGATTATCCGGGTATAGGACCAATGCACGCACATCTTTTTAAAACAGGTAGAGGTACTTTTTTAAACGCAACAGATAGAGAAGCACTTATGGCTGCACAAGAATTAACGCTATTAGAAGGTATTATTCCGGCGTTAGAATCTTCTCATGCTTTGGCTGCTTTAAAAAAGATTGAGATTAAAGAAAATGATACTATTGTAATAAATCTTTCGGGTAGAGGAGATAAAGATTTAGAAACATACAGAAAGTATTTAAAATATTAATATAGAGAAATTACACTCTTAAAATATACCTAGTATAAAATAACCAACGGTCAGGATTATAAAATGAATAAACTTCAAGAATTATTTAAAAATAAAAAAGAGGATATACTTTCGATATATTTTACCGCAGGTTATCCCGAATTAAATACAAGCGGAGATATAATTAAGAATCTTGAAAAATCGGGTGTTGATTTTATAGAGGTTGGAATGCCGTTTTCGGATCCAATGGCCGATGGCCCAACTATACAAGAAACAAGTGAGGTTGCTTTAAAAAATGGAATGAACTTAGATGTTTATTTCAATGAATTAAAAGCAATTACAGGTGAAGTTGATATTCCGTTAATTGCAATGGGGTACGTAAATCAAATGATTAGATTCGGAACCGATAAATTTTTAACTTTATGTAAAGAATCTGGAATTAGTGGATTGATTTTACCAGATTTACCTTTAAACGTGTATGAAAAAGATTTTCGTGCAAAGTTTGAGGAATATAATATGGTTAATGTTTTTTTAATTACTCCACAAACATCCGAAGATCGTATTAAGGAAATTGATGAGGCAAGTAATGCTTTTATTTATATGGTTTCTTCGGCATCAACAACCGGATCGAAATCTAATATTGCCGATTCTCAATTAGAATATTTTCAGAGAATGAAAGATATGGAGCTAAATAATCCGTTAGTAATTGGTTTCGGAATATCTAATAACGATACATATACTAAGGCTTGTAAATATGCTTCTGGAGCAATTATTGGAAGTGCATTTGTAAAAGCTATTAAAAATGGAGTTACCGAAAAAGTAGTTTCCGATTTTATTAATATGGTAAAAGGATAAACTTTTATAATTGATTAAAAACAAATAGAGTGTTGTAATAAGTAATTGTTACAGCACTTTTTTTTGTGTAAATTTTACTGTCATGTTTTTTGAGATAATATACTTATTTAGTTATTTTTGCAAAATCATTAAGGATTTATTGAAAGCTCGTATAAAACATATTAATAGGTGTATTATACTTTGATAATTGCCATGACACAATTTTTGTGTATTTAAATTAATGAGTTTATAGAAGCTAGAGAATTGACTATTGATAATTAACCATTACTTAATCATACTGTTTTAATCTTTTTAATTGTTGATTTTAATTTATCAGCTTTAAAAAGTAACAACATAAAGCAAAAAAAATTATGGCTCAGAAACCTGGGATACCAAAAGGAACAAGAGATTTTTCTCCTGTAGAAATGGCTAAAAGAAATTACCTTTTTAATACAATAAAAACATCGTTTCAGAAATTTGGCTTTGCACAAATCGAAACACCATCTTTCGAGAATCTTTCTACTTTAATGGGGAAATATGGAGAAGAAGGAGATAGATTGATTTTTAAAATTCTTAATTCGGGAGATTATCTTAAAAAAGCTGATCAAACTTTATTGAATGATAAAAATTCTACAAAACTAACATCTTCAATTTCCGAAAAAGCACTTCGTTATGATTTAACAGTGCCTTTTGCCCGTTATGTTGTTCAGCATAATAACGATATTACTTTTCCTTTTAAAAGATATCAGATTCAACCTGTTTGGCGTGCCGATAGACCACAAAAAGGTAGATTTAGAGAGTTTTTTCAGTGCGATGCCGATGTAGTTGGTAGTAAATCTTTGTTTCAAGAAGTTGAATTTATTCAGCTTTACGATGAGGTTTTTTCTAACCTTGGATTAAATAGTGTTGCAATAAAAATAAATAACCGTAAAATTTTGGCGGGTGTGGCAGATGTGGCAAATATTGCCGATTTGTTAATTGATATGACTGTTGCACTTGATAAACTTGACAAAATTGGAGAGGAAAAAGTAAAAGAAGAAATGCGAGAAAAAGGTATTTCGGATGATGCTATTTCTGTAATTCAGCCTTTATTTGAACTTGATGGAACTAATGCCGAAAAGCTTGAGAAACTTGGTGTTATGTTAGCTCCTTCGGAAGTTGGTACAAAAGGAGTAGAGGAACTTAATATTGTTATTAAGGCGGTTGAAGAACTAGGTTTGCGTAATGCCGACTTAGAACTTGATGTAACTTTGGCGCGTGGATTAAACTATTATACTGGTGCAATTTTCGAGGTTCAGGCTAGAGATGTTAAAATGGGGTCGATTGGTGGCGGAGGACGTTACGATGATCTTACCGGTATTTTTGGATTAAACGATATGTCGGGAGTTGGTATTTCTTTCGGTTTAGATAGAATTTATCTTGTACTTGATGAGTTGAATCTTTTTCCAGATTCGAAAAACGAAGGAGTGCAAGTTATGTTTGTAAATTTTGGAGATGCTGAGGCTATGTATTGTTTAAAGGCTGTTAGAACTTTAAGAGAAAACGGAATTAATGCAGAGCTTTATCCTGATTCGGCAAAAATGAAAAAGCAAATGAATTATGCCAATAAAAAAGGTATTCCTTATGTGGTGTTAGTTGGTGCCGAAGAAATGGAAGCTAATGAAGTTACGGTTAAAAATATGCTTACAGGCGATCAAAATAAAATTGCCTTAAACGATTTGAAATCTTTTAAAATATAAGTTAAATAGTTTAGTGTAAAACAAGCAGTGTTGTGTGTAATTATCTATCCGTAAATTAAAAATATACTTAGTGTTTGGTTTTATGCCGATGCTAAGTTTTTTAATGTTTAAGGTTAAAATTAATTAACGTGTTTAGCTTGTGTTTATTAGTGTACAATTTAAGTGTGCATTTTTATTAAATATCACTAATTAAGAGTTAAATATTAAGTATTTAAATATTAGAATATTTACTTGATAGGTTATACTTTTGAAACTATAAAATTTAACGGAAAAACAAACCAATATAATAGTTAATATGATTTTTCAAAGTGCTCAAAACGGTCTTGCAGAAGCAGGACAAGAAGCTGTTTCGGCAGAAAATACGTTGTCAATAATGGAATTGATTACAAGTGGAGGTGTAGGTGGACAACTTATTATGTTTACTTTATTTATACTATCTATTATTGCTGTTTATATTTTTGTAGAAAGATTTAGTGCAATAAAAAAAGCTGGTAAAATGGACAACGATTTTATGAATAATATATCGGATAATGTGCATAGCGGAAGATTAGAAGCTGCTAAAATATTATGTCAGCAAGAAGGAACTCCAGTTGCCAGAATGTTAGAAAAAGGTATTTCAAGAATAGGGAAACCATTAGAAGATATAAATACAGCGATAGAAAATACCGGTAAACTTGAAGTTTTTAAACTTGAAAGTAATGTAAGTACATTAGCTACAATATCGGGTGCCGCACCTATGATTGGTTTCTTAGGTACTGTAATTGGTATGATTTTGGCATTTCACGAAATGGCAGCTGCAGGAGGACAAATTGACGTTGAAATGTTATCGCATGGTATTTATACGGCAATGACAACTACAGTAGCCGGATTAATTGTGGGTATTTTTGCCTTTATTGCATTTAACCTTTTAGTGGTTAGAGTTGATAAAGTGGTACATAAAATGGAAGCTAGTACTACTGAATTCATGGACTTATTAAACGAGCCTATTTAATTATAATTGTTTAATATTGATTGTTTGTTACTGAATTTTTAGTGTCAAATTATCAAGAAAAAACTCTAAACTAAAAAGGAATGGAATTAAGAGGAAGAAATAAGGTAAGTCCTAATTTTAACATGTCGTCGATGACTGATATTGTGTTTTTGTTGCTGATATTTTTCATGTTAACATCAACACTTGTTACATCAAACGCATTAGATTTAGTTTTACCAACAGCTAAAGGAAAAACAAGTAGTAGTCAGGTTTTATCAGTAAACATTGATAAAAACCTTAATTATTTTATTGATAAAACTCCTGTAGATCCAAATTTATTAGAGGGTAAACTTAAAAAGTTACTTGGAGCTCAAGAAAAACCATCAATAATGATTAGAGCTGAAAAAAGTGTGCCTATTGAGGATGTGGTAAAAGTATTAGATATTGCCCGTCGTAATAAGTATAAAGCTATATTGGCAACTAAGCCAAAGTAAATTCAATTTGTAATTGTAAACTAGCAATTTGTAGTTGGTGTTATCCAACAATTGTATGTTGTAAATTGCTAGTTGAGCATTATTAATTGATAATTCAAAAATTTTATGTTAGATACTAATCATAAACGCAAAGGACTTGTTGGAACTATAGTGATCCACTCGGTATTATTTGTATTGTTTTTGTTTGTAGGGATGGGGTATAACGATCCACCTCCCGAACCTGGCATTGCAATTGTTTTTGGTTACGATGATGCGGGTAAAGATGGTTTTAATCCGCCACCAAAACCCAAACCTGTTGTTGAAGAAATAGAGGAGGTTGAAGAAGAAATTGTAGAGGAAGAAGTTGTTGAAGAAACACCAGTTGAAGAGCCTGTTTCGGAACCCGAACCTGTTGAAGAAGAAGTTGAG
>JAGLDK010000076.1 GCA_023145615.1 Ichthyobacteriaceae bacterium
AACTACCCAAATTTACCATGAAAAAGCAACTCTTATGACTTACTTTCAATACTAAATTACGATACTATTTTAAAGTAGTATAAATACTATGCCAAACTGATTATAATTCAGTTTAAAATATATTAAGAGTTTAAATTTACTCTTCAGTTTCTTCTACGTCAGTATCCTCGTCTTCTTTTATAAAAAAACTAAAAACCGAAGATGCGTATCTTCTTGAATGACTATAATTTTCTACTTCCGACAAATCGGTTTTGTAAAAATGCTCAATTATTAGCATTCCTCCTTCTTCTAATAATTCTTTACCAAAAACCATACTCGGTATTAGTTCAAAATCCTCCTGACTCATGTCGTAAGGTGGATCGGCAAAAACTATATCTGATTTTACTTTTGTTGTTGATAAAAATTTAAACACATCTTGAGTTAGTGTTTTTAAATTTTCTATTTTTAAATCAACAGTCATTTTATCAATAAACTTAATACATCCACTATCGGCATCAACCGAAGTTATTTGCACAGCTCCTCTCGATGCAAATTCTAAGCTTATGTTTCCGGTACCTGCAAATAAATCAAGCACCGTAATTTGATTCATAAAATAATCGTTATTAAGTATATTAAATAACGACTCTTTGGCTCTATCGGTAGTAGGACGTACCGGCAATGTATTAGGAGCCCTAAGTTTTTTACCTCGGTATTTTCCTGATATTATTCTCATATAATATTCAATTTTAACTATCGGTTATTTCTTTCTAAGTAAATACTTTATTGGTTAAGTATTTCGAAATATTTATGATTTTTAACCGTATCAATAACATAGCTGTAATTGTACTTGTCAGAGCGTTGTCCGAATTTTACATTTCTTACATACTTATATAGTAACTGATATAGTTCGGTGTACTCTTCTATTTCTCCGAATAATTCTAATAAAAAATAATCGGTATTTAATTTTAATTGTTCTGCAACAAATAATACAAAATATACAAAATCTTCGGGAGATGAATATTCGAAAGTATTATAAAGTAATAACTGTTTTTCTTTTATTACAATTATTTCGAAATGCTTTTCATGCACATTAACATAACATTTAAGCTCTGATATACTGGTACGTTTAATTAAATTTTCGATTAATATTGTTGAATTATGCTTATACTCAAACTCTCCAAATAAATCAACTAAAAAATCGTTTACCTCATCGTAAGGCGAGTATATATTTACAACATCTAAATTATCGAGTTTATCGTAAGCCAAAAATTCATTATTCAACAATTTTTGAGTAAAGCCTAAATAATCTTTTAAATTTTCGGGTTCGAATAAAGGTTCTGGCACAAGTGTTGATATGCTATTAACATGCGACACTTTTACATTCGAAAATTTTAAATTTAATAAATCTGAAGTTTTAAAAATTTCGGCAACTACATCTCTTAATTGTACCGAATTTTTAACATCATCAAAAACGTAATCAACAATAGCTACCACCTTATTCAGATCCTTGTTAATAATACAAAAAGAAAATCCATTCAACTGAAGCTGAATGGATAGTTCTATATTATTAAAGTGTTCTGATTCTAATGATTTGTCTACTCTATTTAATCGAGGCTTCAACATTATAAATAATCAGTTTATTAATTACATTACTTGCGTAATTATTTCTTTTTTCCAAAAGTAGATTCGTACATTTTTGGCCAGTTACCACTAACACTTGCTAGGTTTAAATCTCCAACTTGTAAATATTCTCCTTTTACGTCAAAACCGTCAATAGCTTCTTTAACAAGCTGACCGTCCATTCCGTGTAATAAGTCTGTTTTTTTAACTCTTGCAACAAAAACAGGAATTTTAATACCGTTTTTCTTTAAAGTACTAGTTTTAAGCTCAAACTTAAGTCCATCAGTATTAGGAACATTCATCATTTGCTTGTAAGTAGGTCCTTCTTTAAATAACGAATCTGTTACCGAAACAAAACCTAATGTATCAATAATGATTTCTTCTTTAAGTTTATCCATACGGTAAACCTCATCGTAAGCCATGTAACTTGTATCTCTATGAGATACTAATACAAACTGTGCAGTATCAACAAACTCAATTAACGACTTATAATTAGCTGCAAATTTACCATTAATAGTTTTATAAGCCAACTGACTTTTTCTAATATCCATTAAATTGTCAATAGCATCAGTATAACGCTGAATTTTTTCTTCTTTAAATTTTATAGGATCCATGATTGAACCATAAACCATGTACGCTAAATATGCAATAGGAATCCAAAGTAATACTTTTACTATTTTCATTTCTGAAGTTATTATTATTAATTATTTTTTTATATTTTATAGTTCAGCAAATCTACAATTTTTTTTGAACCACCAAAGTTTTAACAACTGTTTCTATTATAGCATAACAAATACTTAACTTACTGTAAACAACTAACAATCAGTAAATACTATAACAACTATAAGTTTAGTAGCTTTACAAACTGTAACTTTCAATAAAAAACAATGAATTCAAGCACATTTAAAAATCAAATAATTTCCGAATTTCCGTTCATTCCTACTCAAGAACAGGCCGAACTTATAAGTAAACTAGCCGAATTCATTATTTCAGATAACACAAATCAAATATTTTTATTGAAAGGTTATGCCGGAACAGGAAAAACCACCATTATATCAACCGTTGTAAACACTATTTTTAAAGCAAAAAAGAAAGCCTTTTTACTTGCTCCAACAGGTAGAGCCGCAAAGGTAATAGGTAATTATTCTGGGAAAACTGCTTTTACAATACACCGACGTATATACAAACCTAAAATATCGGCCGATACAGGCGTTTCGTTTATCAGACAAACAAACACAACAAAAGACACTATATTTTTTGTAGATGAAGCATCAATGATTTCCGACACTCAAATGGAAGGAAAAATGTATAAAAGCACTTCGGTTTTAGATGATTTAATGGAATTTATTGACGAAGGTGTGAAAAGTAAAATAATTTTTATTGGAGATGAAGCCCAGCTACCTCCTGTTAATTTAGAAATGAGTCCGGCTTTAGATGCTAATAATTTAGGTTTAAGATATAATAAAGAAGTAATTGAATTTCAGCTTAAAGAAGTGTTAAGGCAAGATGTAGAATCAGGAATTTTACGCAATGCTACTAATATTAGAAACATGCAACAAGATACTTTCTTCAATCAGCTTAAATTTTCTCTTGCAAATCAAACCGAAGTTATACGTTTAACCGATGGTTACGACATTGAAAGCGCTATTGTTGATAGTTACTCGAATGTTGGCATGGATGAAACTTCAATAATTGTACGATCTAATAAACGTGCTAATTTGTGGAATCAGCAAATAAGAAACCGCATTATGATGCAAGAAAGCGAAATAAGTGCGGGCGATATTTTAATGATAGTAAAAAACAACTACTTCTGGCTAGATCCAAAATCGGCACCAGGTTTTATTGCCAATGGCGATACTATTGAAGTTTTAAGAATTATTGCTATTAAAGAATTATATGGTTTTAGGTTTGCCGAAATTGAAGCCCGATTAATTGATTATCCAAACGAGCCAAATTTAGAAACGGTTGTAATGTTAGATACAATTTCAATTGAAGCCCCTTCTCTACCCTTTGAAGATGCTAATAGGCTTTATAACGAAGTAAATAAAGATTACGAAGATATTACAAGCAATTATAAACGCTATCAAAAAGTAAAAGAGAACGTGTTTTTTAACGCTTTACAAATAAAATTTGCATACGCTATAACTTGCCACAAATCTCAGGGTGGACAATGGGATACTGTTTTTATTGAACAAGCTTGGTTACCCGACGGAGAAATAACCTTAGAGTATTTAAGATGGTTATATACGGCTGCCACTCGTGCTAAAAAACGGTTATACTTACTTGGATTTAAAGATGAGTTTTTTGAAAATGATGAAATAGAGTAATTTTATTGATTTTATTAGGCATAAAAAAAGCTTCTAAAGTGTTAAGTTTAACACTTTAGAAGCTTTTTTATTTCTCAGAAATAACTTCAATCAAATTTAAAGAGTGTCTTTCATTTTAAGTAATTCTTTCTTTATTTTTTCAAGTCGTTCAACTATTTCTAGCTTATAATTTGCCTTGTGTAAATTACGGTTTAAATAATCTTTTGCCGCATCAAGCTTAAAACCTTGCTCTTTAACTAAAGAATAAATAAGTTTTAAACTTTCAATATCTTTTGGCATATAAATGCGGTGTCCGTATTTATCTTTTTTAGGATTAAGTATAGAAAATTCGGTTTGCCAAAAACGTAATGTTGATGCATTTAAACCAAATGCTTTTGATACTTCTCCTATTGTATATCTTTCTTTTTCGGGTAAATCAACTATCATTATAAAATATGTAACTATTAAATTTTAATTATAATTTAGATAATTAATCAGCTATTACAAAATCTTATAAAGCAAAATTTAATCCATAGTTTGATTTTCTTCCTGCGACATTCTCAATAAAATATTATATTCAGCAGGAGTTAAATCGTTGTGGTAATAATTTACTGGGTTAACTTTTTTTCCATTTTTATGCACTTCGTAATGAAGGTGAGGTCCGGTTGACATACCAGTACTTCCAACAGCACCAATTATTTCTCCACGCTTAACCTTCTGCCCTTTTTTTACTTTATAATTATGCATGTGTCCATAAAGTGTTTTATATCCAAAACCATGATCAATAACAACATGTTTTCCAAATGCTCCGGCTTTAACCGCTTTTTTAACAACTCCATCTCCGGTTGCAAAAATTGGAGTTCCTGTTTTTGCAGAAAAATCCATTCCGGCATGAAACTTTCTATACTTTAATATAGGGTGCCATCTGTAACCATATCCCGATGCCATTTTCTTTAAATCTTTATTTGTTACAGGCTGAATAGCTGGTATATGAGATAATAAAGCTTTCTTATTTTCTGCTAAAACAACAATATCATCTAACGATTTTGATTGAGTGTAAATACGTTTCGATAGCATATCTAATTTCTTAGAACTACTTACTATTAATGCTGAATTATCAAAACCTTCAAGTTTTCTATATCTATTTACCCCTCCAAAACCCGAATTTCTTTGCTCTTCAGGTATTGGTGCAGCTTCAAAATAAACTCTATATAATTTATCGTCTCGTTCTTGTAAACTATGTAATACAACTTCGGCCTGACCAATTTTTAGATTTAAATTATCATAATTCAGTTGTAAATTTTCAAGTTCACGTTCTAAATATTTTTCATGCGGACTTTCAACAAAATTACCTACAAGTATAAAACTAAATCCCCCAAATAAAATAGCAGCTATAAAAAACACACCGTAACGTCTTAATCGTTTCGATGCACTTAATTCTATTTCTTTAAAGGAAAGGGTATCTTTATCGTAATAATATTTACTTTTCGACATTCTTTTGATATATTAAGGGATAAGCTTACTAAACAATTACTTTAATGTTAATAACAATTTGTAATAAAACACAATTTATATTTCCAACCATAATTGCATTCAATATATTTGCACAAATGTATGCATAAAATATACAAAACAAATTTTTGGCATAATTATGCAAAATATCCGTAAATCACAAAGTTACACACATAAATTTTGTTACTTAAACTCAATTTACAAATAAAATAGAACTTTATCATTATGAAGTCGCAAGATATAAGAAGCACATTTTTAGATTTTTTCAACAAGAAAAATCACTTAGTAGTATCATCAGCTCCATTAGTTCTGAAAGACGATCCTACGTTAATGTTTATAAACGCAGGTATGAATCAGTTTAAGGATTTATTCCTTGGACATGGTACTCCTAAATCGAACAGAATTACAGATACTCAAAAATGTTTGAGAGTTTCGGGTAAGCACAACGATTTAGAAGAAGTTGGTGTTGATACTTACCACCACACTCTTTTCGAAATGCTTGGAAACTGGTCGTTTGGCGATTACTTTAAAAAAGAGGCAATTGAATGGGCCTGGGAACTTTTAACCGAAGTTTATAAAATTGACAAAAACAACTTATATGTAACTGTTTTTGAAGGAGATAAAAAAGATGGTACTTTAAAAGATACTGAAGCTTATAATTTGTGGAAGAATTTAATTTCGGAAGACAGAATATTAGACGGAAATAAAAAGGATAACTTCTGGGAAATGGGAGCTCAAGGACCTTGCGGACCATGTTCGGAAATTCATGTTGATATACGTTCGGAAGAAGAAAAAGCAAAGGTTGACGGTAAAACTTTGATTAACGAAGATCATCCTCATGTTATTGAAATATGGAACTTGGTTTTTATGCAATACAACCGTACTGCCGATGGAAAACTTGAAGATTTACCATTAAAACACGTTGATACCGGAATGGGTTTTGAACGTTTGGCAATGGTTTTACAAGGAAAACAATCGAACTACGATACCGATATTTTTGTACCATTAATCAATTTAATTGATGAAATGACAAAGTTCGGTTATGGAGATAAGGAAGAAACTGATATTGCAATGCGTGTTATTGCCGACCATGTTAGAGCAGTAAGTTTTGCTATTGCCGACGGACAACTACCATCGAACACCGGTGCAGGTTATGTAATACGACGTATTTTGCGTAGAGCTGTGCGTTATGGTTTTTCTACTTTAGAAATTAAAGAACCGTTTATTTACAAATTAGTTGATATACTTGTAAACGAAATGGGAGAAACTTTTCCTGAAATTAAAAAACAAGAATCAATTATTAAGAGTGTAATTAAAGAAGAAGAAAGTTCTTTTTTACGTACGCTTGAACAAGGTTTGAAAAGAGTAGATCAAATAATAAATCAAAATAAAACAAAAGTTATTGAAGGTAGCAAGGCTTTTGAATTATACGATACTTTTGGTTTTCCTTTAGATTTAACTGCTCTGATATTAAAAGAAAAAGGTTTTGATTTAGATATTGATGGGTTTAATACCGAAATGCTAAAACAAAAAGAGCGTGCTCGTTCGGCTTCGAAAATTGAGGCTGAAGATTGGGTTATTGTAAATAAAGGTAGTGATGTTGAATTTGTTGGTTACGATAGTTTAAACGAAGAAGTTTCTGTTTTAAAATACCGAAAGGTTAAAACTAAAAAGGAATCGTTTTATCAAATTGTGCTAAACAAAACTCCGTTTTACCCCGAAGGTGGTGGACAAGTTGGAGATGTTGGTGTTTTAGAATTAGGAGATGAGGTTACTTATATTACAAATACCAAGAAAGAAAATAATCAAATAATTCATATTTCTAAAGAATTACCTAATAATATAAATGCTAATTTTATAGCAAGGGTTAATTCCAACATCCGTAATTTATCGGCATCAAACCACTCGGCAACACATATTTTACACCATGTGTTACGTAAAGTTTTAGGTAACCATGTTGAACAAAAAGGATCGTTAGTAACTCCAAATAATTTACGTTTCGATTTTTCTCATTTCTCAAAATTATCAACCGAGGAGCTTAAAAAAATAGAAAATCAGGTTAATTATATTATTCGTGCTAATATTAATTTAGTTGAAAAAAGAGATATTACGCCAGAACAAGCAATTAAAGATGGTGCATTAGCTTTATTTGGAGAAAAATATGGAGATAAAGTTCGTACTATTCAGCTAGGAGATTCAATTGAACTTTGTGGTGGTACGCATGTTAAAAATACAAGCGAAATTTGGTCGTTAAAAATATTATCGGAAAGCTCGGTTGCTTCAGGTATTAGACGTATTGAGGCTATTACATCTAAAAAAGCCGAACAGTTTTACAACGATCAAATTAACGAATTACTTGAAGTTAAAAATACTTTAAAAAGTAAAGGCGATACTGTAAAATCAATAGTAAGCTTACAGGAAGAAAATTCGGCACTTAAAAAACAAGTTGAAGAATTAGTAAAGGACAAGGCTAAAAATTTGAAACAAGAATTAAAAAATTCTGTTAAAATAATTAATGGTGCAAACTTTATTTCGGCAAAAGTTGATTTAGATGCAGGTGCTATTAAAAATTTGGCTTTCGAAATAAACGGAGAACTTGATAATGTTTTCCAAATTTACGGTTCAAACAACAACGGAAAGGCTATTTTAACTATAATGATTTCGAAATCGTTATCAGAAGAAAAAAACCTTAATGCCGGACAAATGGTTCGAGAACTTGGAAAATACATTCAAGGTGGCGGAGGTGGACAAGCCTTTTTTGCAACTGCAGGAGGTAAAAATCCAGAAGGTTTGGATGAAGCATTATTAAAAGCCGAAGAGTTGGTTTAAATTTATATAACATTTTTAAAAGCCCTCAGTTGAGGGCTTTTTTTATATCCATTTTATAAAACCATCAAAAAATTTGAGCTAAAGTGTATTTTCATTATTCATTATAAAACAATAAATTAACAACTATTATTAGTTTACTCTAAAAATAAAAAACTACACCTATAACTAAGATTTGTACATGATAAGAATTTTTATACTACATATTGCCTTATTTATTTTTACAACATCAATTAAAGCTCAAAACAACTTTTCGTATGTTTTAGACTTTAACATTAATGTTGTGCAAAATAATGTGGAGTTGAAAAATGCTTGGGCAGGTGGTATGAATTTTATGCAGTTCGAAACTTTTGATTTTAATAAAGATGGAATAAACGATATTTTAGCTTTCGACAAATCGGGGAACAAAATAATTCCTTTTGTAAAGCAAAGCGATAAACAAATTGCTGACTATAAATATGCTCCAGAATATGTTAAATATTTTCCGGAGGTAATGAATTGGATTAAACTTGTTGATTATAATTGTGATGGTAAAAAAGATATTTTCGCCTATAATATATTAGGTATTGAAGTTTGGAAAAACGAAAGCACTGAAAATAATATTACTTTTACAAAGCAAACTTTTAAGTACAATACTCCATCCGGAATTATTGAACGAGATGCTATAAAAACTAATGTTGGTTCGGAATACGATTCGAACTTAACCATAATTTACCAAGATATTCCGATTATTGCCGATGTTGATAATAACGGAAGTATTGATGTTTTAAACTTTGGTTTATCAAGTGCAATTCCTCAGGGTTCTACTATCGAATTTCATAAAAACGCGTCGGCTTGTGGTTTAAATTTTACCCGAGAAACTTCGTGTTGGGGTAATTTTGCCGAGAATTATATTAACAATTCTATTAGTTTAGATGTTTGTAATACTAATAAAGCATTACCTAAAAATAATAAAACTAAAATGCACGCCGGATCATCGTTATTAGCATACGATTTTAGCGGAAATGGTTTAGTTGACATTTTAATTGGTGATATATCGTTTAACAATGCTACTTTAATTTTCAATAACGGATCGATAAATAATGCAGACATGACTTATATGGATGCTGAATTTCCGAGCTACTCCACTCCTATCGATTTACAATATTTTCCAGGATTTTCGTTAATAGATATAGCTAACGATAATATTTTAGATTTAATTGCCAGCCCCACTATAAATGGATCGGAAAATATAAATAGTGTTTGGTGGTATAAAAATTCAAGTAAAACAAACCATAATAGTTTTAAGCTTGAAAATAAAGCCTTTTTACAAGATGAAATGATTGATGTAGGAGAAGGATCGAAGCCAACATTAACCGATATAAACAACGATAATATCATTGATTTATTGGTTAGTAATTATGGATACTTCAAACAAAACAATAATTATTCATCAATGATTTCGGTTTATATAAACATTGGAACTACTACAAAACCTAAATTTGAACTACAAAATACCGATTACGGAAACTTATCGGAATACAAATGGACTAACATAAAGCCAACTTTTGCCGATTTAAATAACAACGGATTAAAAGATGCTATAATTGGAGAAGCAAATGGATTGATTCATCTTTTTAATGGTACAAATAATTCGGAATTAGAAATAGCAAAATTCAAATATTTAGATATTGATGTTGGCAATTCGGCAACTCCACTTTTGGTTGATTTAAATAATAATGGACTTTTTGATTTGCTTATTGGAAATCAGAAAGGAGATTTATATTATCTGAAAAACACAGGTACAAAAACTACTCCATATTTTAAACTAATAACTAAAAATTTTGGAGGTATAAATTTAAACAACAATAAAACTCCAAACGGATCTAGTTATCCCGAAATAGTTAATCATCCTGATTTGGGTAAAATTCTAACTATAGGAAACCGAAAAGGGACAATTAAAGCTTATAAAATTTTAGTAATAAATAACAAAATATCGACCGAATTAGTATCAAACAATTTATTTAATTTCGATTTTGGAGAATTTTCTACCATTACATCTGCCGATTTATTCAACAATAATAATCCGGTAATTATTGTAGGAAATCAATCGGGAGGTTTATCTGTTTTAAAAGAAGAAAAATCATTTGAGTGTACTAAATCTGATAATGAATTAGTAGTTTATCCTAATCCGGTAATAAATAGTAAATACATTTACTATTGTGTTAATGCCGAAATAAGAAGTATTGAAGTTTATAATATTATTGGAAAAAATCAAAATATTAAAGTTTTATCCGAAAAAATTAACATCGAAAAACTTACTCCAGGCATATATACTCTTAAAGTATTTTTAGAAAATGGAACATTTTTAAGTGACAATTTTATTGTAATTAAATAAAAATAATACAAAGCTCTAATAAGTATGAATACTATTGAAAACTACATAATAAACATACCAAAAGCCGAATTACATTTGCATATTGAAGGAACTTTAGAGCCTGAATTAATGTTTAAAATTGCAAAACGAAATAATATTGAATTAAAGTATTCATCGGCAAACGAGCTTCGAAAAGCATATCATTTTAGTAAACTTCAAGATTTTTTAGACACTTATTATCAAGGTGTAAATATACTAATACACGAACAAGATTTTTATGATTTAACAATTGAATATCTGAAGAAAGTACATTCTGAAAACGTATTGCATACCGAAATATTCTTTGATCCACAATCTCATACCGAAAGAGGAATAGAATTTAAAACAGTTATAACCGGAATTAATAACGCAATTGTTTACGCCAAAAACAACTTTAATATTAGCACTAAACTAATTGTAAGTTTCCTTCGACATTTAAGCGAAGAATCGGCAATTGAAACATTAAATCAGGCTATTAAATACAAAGATATAATTACGGCAGTTGGTTTAGATTCGTCGGAAATAGGCAACCCACCATCAAAGTTTATTAACGTATTTAAACAAGCAAAACAAAATGGATTTTTGGCTGTTGCACATGCCGGAGAAGAAGGACCAACTGAATATATTTGGGAAGCAATTAATTTACTTAAAGTTGATAGAATTGACCACGGAAATCAATCGTTAAACGATGATAACCTTGTTAATGAAATTGTAAATAAAAAGTTAGCATTAACAGTTTGCCCACTATCAAACCTAAAATTAAAAGTTGTTGACAATTTAAAAAAGCACCCTTTAAAAACAATGCTTAACAAAGGAATTATTACAACCGTAAATTCCGATGACCCCGCTTATTTTGGCGGCTATTTAAATAAAAATTACTTAGAAATTCAGAAGGCTTTAAACCTTTCGATAAACGAAATTACAACTTTAGCTAGAAATTCTTTTTCAGCAAGTTTTTTAAATGATAATGAAAAACAAAAAATGCTTGATAAAGTTGATGCTTATTATTTGAAAAATAAAAACTATTGTTAATTCAACACTCCGCTAAATTATAAATATGCAACCATCACCTTAACACTCTAAAAATAAACAATATAAGGCATTTAAATCCCGTTGTAAAAAACGGGATTTATTTTATATTCTAACAAAGTATTAAACTCTATTCAATTCTATTTTTTTAACAATTTCGGTACCTGTTAAATAATATATGGTTTTATACTCTTTATATTCTTCGGTTACTTTTTTGCTATTCTGCACATAATCTGCCCAATCTTTCAACTGCCAACCATATCCGTGGGCAATAGTCATTTCATCAATTCCTTTTTCAAAATCGTCACGCGTATTTGTATTCAAATACCTGAAAGCTGTGTAAATTAATCCGAAAACATTTTGAGTTTCATAATCAACAACATGTGCAAATTCATGGGCAATAATACCTATTTGAGCGTTAAAAGGCACATTCGAAAGCAATGGTCCTGCAAAAGTTAAGTCGTTATTAATTTTAATAACATATTTACGTTTACCAAACAAACTTGAAGTAACAGGTTTACAAGTCATAGTGGTATTTAACTTTCCGTATTCGAAAATAATTTCAACATTTTTGAGTTCCGGAAAATTATTCAGTGCAATTAAAATTTGATGTTTCAAACCCGAAACAAGCGTTATATTATTATTGTGTTCTGCCCTTAAATTTGCGTAAGAAACAGAATCTAATGGCAAATAATTTGGTTGTTCGTTTACATAATTTTTTCCGTATGATAAGTTTAAACCTAAAAATACAAACAGTATTATAAATATAGTTTTCATATAAATCAGGTTTGAATAACTCCTAAATTAAACTTTTCAGTTATCGGAGAATTATCAGCAGCCTCAATACCCATACTAATCCATTTACGAGTATCAAGCGGATTAATAATTGCATCAGTCCAAATTCGGGAAGCCGAATAATAAGGCGAAATTTGCTTATTATATTTATCAGTTATAGTTTTTAATAACTCTTCTTCTTTTTCTTTTGTAATTTCAACACCTTGTCTTTTTAGAGTTGCCTGTTCTATTTGAAGTAATGTTTTAGCAGCCTGAGTACCACCCATTACAGCAAGTTGAGCCGATGGCCAAGCTACAATTAAACGTGGATCGTAAGCCTTACCACACATTGCATAATTTCCGGCACCATACGAATTACCCATTATTACAGTAAACTTTGGCACTACCGAATTAGCAACAGCATTTACCATTTTGGCACCATCTTTAATAATTCCGCCATGTTCTGATTTAGACCCCACCATAAACCCGGTTACATCCTGAAGAAAGACTAATGGTATTTTTTTCTGATTACAGTTGGCAATAAATCTTGTTGCTTTATCTGCCGAGTCGGAATAAATCACTCCTCCAAACTGCATTTCGCCTTTAGCATTTTTTACAATTTTACGCTGATTGGCTACAATACCAACAGCCCAACCATCAATGCGGGCGTAAGTACAAATTATTGTTTTTCCAAAATCGGCTTTATATTCTTCGTGTTCCGAATTATCAACCAAGCGCTTAATAATTTCGTAAGTATCGTAAGGTTGATTTCGTTGTTTTGGTAAGATTCTGAAAATATCAGATTGATTTAACAAAGGAAGTTTTGCTTGTTTTCTATTGAATCCAGCTTTATCGAACGATCCAATTTTATCAACAATATTTTTAATTTTATCTAAAGCATCTTTATCATCTTTAGCTTTATAATCTGCAACACCCGATATTTCGTTATGAGTAGTAGCACCACCCAAAGTTTCGTTATCAATTTCTTCTCCAATAGCTGCTTTAACTAAAAACGAACCTGCCAAAAATATCGATCCAGTTTTATCAACAATCATAGCTTCGTCGCTCATAATAGGCAAATAAGCACCACCGGCAACACAATTACCCATAACTGCCGATATTTGAGAAATACCCATTGCACTCATTTTTGCATTGTTACGAAACAATCTACCAAAATGTTCTTTATCAGGAAAAATTTCATCTTGCATTGGCAAAAACACACCAGCACTATCAACTAAATAAATAACCGGTAATCGGTTTTCCATAGCTATTTCCTGAGCTCTTAAATTTTTCTTTGCAGTTATAGGAAACCAAGCTCCAGCCTTTACAGTAGCATCGTTAGCAATTACCATACACTGTCTACCACTAACATATCCAACTACTACAACTACCCCTCCCGATGGACAACCACCTTGATCGGCATACATATCATAACCTGCAAATTCTGCAATTTCTAACCTGTCAGTATCATTATCTAAAAGATATTCAACACGTTCTCGGGCAGTTAATTTACCTCTCGAATGTTCTCTTTCTATTTTCTTTTTCCCTCCACCTAAATGCACAATATTCTGCAAATCTCTTAAATCCGAAAGCAGTAATTTATTGTGATCTTCATTGATATTTAATTGAATATCGCTCATCTTTTTTCTCTGAAAATTTGACGGCAAAATTACATAAAAAAACACCATCAACAACAATTAGTTTTGCTGATAGTGTTTCTTTTAAATTATTATTTTAATATGATAAAAATCTATTTTTTTTGAGCTATATATTTAGCCAGCTCAATACTTTCTCCAAGTAATACAAGTTCTGCTCCATTAATTTTGTATGAGTCTACATCTTCTAAAATAGCTAAATTAGCTGTTTCAATATCCATAACTTCTTTCGAAAAACAAGCTTTACGGGTTGATGCAATTCTCTGAAAAGATAACTTTTCTTTTGCCTCCGAATTATACTGACCACTAAAACTGTTACATCCCGAATATCCTGATGCTATTTTTTTATCACCAGATTTTTTAAAAACAATATAATTTTGTTTTTTATCAGCTGCATAAATTATTTTTTCTCCTTCTATTGATTCTAACAACCAAACAGTTTCTGTAAACGAACTTTCTACCATATTTTCATTTAACTCGCTATTTTCAATAGTATTTTCTGTGCTTTTTTGTTTTGTTTCGCCACAAGAAAATAAAGCCATTGAAAAACCAGCAAGTAGTATCACTAGTTTTATATTCATATAATGTAAATTTAAGTTATTGTTTTCTTTGTTTTAAAGTTATTCAATAACTATAAATTACAAGAAACTTATCGATGTAATAAGTAATAATAAGGTCAGCTAATTTTATTATTTTTGTAAAATTAAAGATCAATTATAAGTCATTAAACTTTACAATTAAAAAACATTAAAATATCATTTTAAACTAATTTACATTAAACAAAAAATCAAAGCATTTTAGTAATATTTAACAACAAAACAAATGAAAGTTGTATTTAAAGAAATTCAGAAAATAAGACAATGGTGGTTATGGCTGATTTTTATAGGAATAGGATTTATTCCTATTTTTGCAATTTACAAACAAATTATTCTAGGAGAACAATTTGGCAATAAGCCAATGTCTAACTTCGGACTTATTATTTTTAGTTTATTTATTTTTACTTTAATAACAATGTTTTGGTTTATAAAACTTAAAACTGAAGTTGACACAAATGGAATAAAAATAAATCTATTTCCTTTTACTAAAAAACAACTAAATTGGAAAGAAATAAAAAGTGCTGAAATTATAAATTACGGATTTGTTGGAGGATTTGGAATTAGACTTTTTACAAAATACGGAACTGTATATAACACAAGTGGTAATAAAGGACTAGCTATTGAGCTTATGAATGGAAAAAAATTACTTATTGGAACTCAAAAACATACAGAACTTAATAAAGTAGTTAACAAAATAAAATTGGCAAATAACAATTAAATCTCAAATAATTAACTAACAGATATTACTTACTAAGCTTTAAATTTAATTACTGCATTTATTACTAAATTGTAAAATTACACAAGCTATTGCCTAAATATTTCTAATTACTTTTTAACACAAATCAATATTTCAAAAAAAAATTAATGGTATGTTTAGGTAATATTTGCCGATAATTATTAGCTGAATATATTTTAAATTGCAAAATAAAAGACAAAATATAACTGTATCTTATGTCGAAACATCTACATATCATCAATACGGTAGTTTAATAATTATTGCTAATAATCAACAACATATACATTACAGAACAGCGTATACTATAATTTATTGCCAATAATTTTAAATACTACAACTTAATTTATACCATGAATAAAAAAAACTATAACCCCATTATTAAACCCCGTGCATAAAGCAAAGGTTAAATTAATAATGAACGAACTTTATACTGATAAAAACATTGATGTACCCACCATTATTGTGTAAGCAACAATAATTTAAAACCGTATAATAAATGTTTGACTTAGCTACCAATAAAATTATAATCAATATTGAAAATAATAAATAGATGAAAAATACTAAAGGAGAAATTATTTTTATACCAGTGCCGCTTGGAGACAACGACCCAAAAGAAGTTTTACCTCAAAAAGTTATAGATACAATTAATGAACTTGATGAGTTTATTGTTGAAAATGAAAAAACTGCTAGAAGATTCATTAAAAAAATATGTCCTACTAAAGATATTTCTTCAATAAAATTTAATCTTTTAAATAAACGAACCGAAGATATTGATCATTCTACTTTAATTCAATCGGCAGTAGAGGGTAAAACAATTGGCTTAATGTCGGAGGCAGGTACTCCAGGAATTGCAGATCCAGGTGCCGAAATTGCGGCTTTAGCACATCAAAAAGGAATAAGAATAACTCCATTGGTAGGTCCATCATCAATACTACTTGCAATGATGGCATCGGGGTTAAACGGACAAAGTTTTGCTTTTAACGGGTATTTACCTATTGATAAAAACGAAAGAAAAAAAAGCATTAAAGATTTAGAAAGAACTTCGGTTACAAAAGATCAAACCCAAATTTTTATAGAAACACCGTACCGAAACGATAAACTTATGGAGGAGCTAACCTCAACCCTATCGCCAAATACAATGCTATGTATTGCTAGTAATATCACTACAAGCAATGAATTTATAAAAACCATGCCAATAAAAGAATGGAGTAATAATAAAATTAAACTTCATAAAACACCTGCAATTTTCTTATTTCATAAAAAATAATAATCATAAGTAATGGTTAATTTCAATACTCTATTAAATTAACCATTGACAATTAAAAATCAGTAATATAAAAAATCAAAAAGCTATATCTTTTTTTATACTTGATTTTTCAACATACAATGTGTTACTGCAAAAAACAACATACTATTAACTTAAATACAATATTAATAAACGCAAAAAAGGCATCAATACTTAAAAGTATTGATGCCTTTTTTTACATAAAACAAATCCTCTATTTCTTCAATTTTAACTTCTGAAGAAATGATTTCTTTTTTGGTGTATCTCCATCATCATAATAACCGTAATTATTACCATATCCGTAACCATATCCATAACCGTATCCGTAACCATATCCGTAACCCGATACTTCTGGATTATAATCGTTAAGAACTAATGCTATATTGTTAGCCGATCCTTCACTATTTTTATCATTAATAAAGTCTAGTAACTCTTTACGTGTATAATTCTGACGTACTATATATAAATTAGTATCGGCAAGGTGCATTAACTGCAAAGCATCTGCAACAATTCCTACCGGTGGTGTATCCAAAATAATATAATCAAAGTCCGATTTTAACTCTTCTAAAAACTCTTCGGTTTTAACATCCATTAATAATTCCGAAGGATTTGGAGGTATAACACCTGCTGGAATAATCCATAAATTATCAACAAAAGTTTTGTGTAAAATTTCTTTTTTAGTAGCCTGACCAATCAAATAATTAGAAAGTCCAACGTCGTTACTTAATTTAAAGTCACCAAAAATCTTTGGTTTTCTTAAATCCATACCAATTAGTAAAACCTTTTTTCCACCACTAGCTAAAACAGTAGCAAGATTCATACTAGTAAATGTTTTTCCTTCTCCTCCAATTGATGATGTTACCAAAATCACTTTCGAATCGGCAGCGTCTTTATTTCTGAAAACAAACTGCAAGTTAGCACGTAAAGCTCTAAACGATTCCGAAATTGAAGCTTTTGGCTTATTATGTACAATTAAATTAACATTATCGTCGGAGTGTCCTATTACTCCTAATACTGGAATATCAGTTAGCTTTTCAAGTTCTTTTTTACTCATGATTTTATCATTCAAAAAATCAATAAATAAAATAACACCTATTGGCAAAATTAAACCTAATAATAAAGCAATTGCGTAAGTAAGCTTTGTTTTAGGTTTTAAAGGAATACGTCCTGTTCGGGCATAATCTACAATTGTATTATCTGCAACATTACCAGCTTTTATAATTCCTGCTTCTGTTCTTTTCTCAACTAAAAAAGTATATAAACCTTCGTTTTGTTGAAACTTACGTTCAATTCTAATATAAGATCTTTCGGTTTTAGGAAGCTTTTTAACATCAATTTCTAACTTAGAAACTCTTTTATTTAAACCTCTCATCTTTAGCTTCGAGCTAAGTATAATGTTATTTAAGTTTTCGGCAAGTAATTTCTGAGTTTGAACAATCTCATTATTTATTACAGCAACTTGTGGATTTTTTTCGCTAGCAGTAGCTAAAATTTTAGTACGTTCACTATACAATCTAGTAAGATTCATAATAGTACTATTCAGTAACGGATCTTGAATACCCATTGCCGATGGCGCACTTAAATCGGATAAATCACTCGATGATTGAATATATTTTTTAATCGACAAGTAATAATCTAAACTATATTGCTCTTTAGTTATTTCGTTTTCAACATTCATTAATTGGTCAAAAAGTCCACTTCCTTCCGAACTTAAATCAATAACTTTATTATCCGATCTAAATCGTTGTAATAAGTTTTCTGTAAAATTTAACGAATCCTGAACTCCTTGTAATTGATTATCAATAAAATCAATAGTATTGTTCGATACCTTATTCTTCATATCTAAACCATACTGTATATAAGCATCGGCAAATGTATTTAATAACATCTCACTTTTACTTGAAACAGTACCAATTACACTTAAACTCATACCCGAAGATTCTTCTTCGCTTGGAGACACAGTAATTGATCTAAAGTACATATTAGCTAATGCTAAATCAGAATACAAAACAAATTTAAAATCAGTAGGTTCTTCTTGTTCTGCTAAATCTTTATATTCAATTTTAAATTTATATGATTGTCCTTCTATCCAAGTTCCTATTTTATGTTCTCCTTCTTCAAAATCATATCTAACATCGCGTAATTGTTCTTGTTTTGATAAATCATAAATTTGTAAAAACTCTAAATCTTCTTCTTCAATTTTCTGACTTACAAATACTATACTATCGCCTAAATACGAAACATCAAATGATGTTTGTACAATTTGCGGATGCAAAGTATCGTAAACAATGCCAAAACTTACAGGATGATACACCTCGGTTGTTTTAAAACTTCCTTTAGTAAAGTAACTTATATCAAAATCTAACTTTTTAATTGTTCGTTCCATTTGAGAGAACGACTCAATTAACAGTTTTTCATTAAAAAAATTTAAACGTGGATTAGAATATCCTAAATTTTCCATTAATGCTGCCGGACCAATAGAACTTGCCTTATCATCTTCAATAAGCATTGTTAAGTCCGTTTTATAAAGTCTGTCAGCATACCTATTATAAACTACTGCTCCTGCAAAAAACAAGAACATAGTAAAAACAATGTATGGCCAAAAAGATAAAATCTTTAATAAAATATCCTTTAAATCTATAGGCTCTAACTGCGGTATATTTTGGTTGTTATTATTTTCCATCGAATATTTAGGTTTTATCTAGATAGTGAGTTAACGTTTGCAATAATTAAGAAAGTAGATGATATTAAAGATAAAACAGCCAACATCGATGTCCAACCTTCAGTACCAATACCCCACGATTTAGCACGTAAAGGTCTTATATTAATAATATCATTTGGCTGAACAAAATAATAATCCGATCCAACTACATCAATATTTGTTAAATCTAAATCAATAACTTTTACACCTTCTGGCAACTGACGTATAAGTTGAACTTTATGTCTATCTCCTACAAATGTAATATCTCCAGCACTTGCAATAGCTTCGAATATATTAACCTGATTTTGATAAATAACATATTTTCCAGGACGATTTACTTCTCCAATAATAGAAAATCTAACTCCGGCCAAAATAACTTTTAAGTAAACTGCATCTTTCTTAAAATACTTATGAAGTTCGGTTGTTATTGCTTTTCTAACTTCATCAATAACAAGTCCTTCTACATGCACTATTCCAATTACAGGTAACCTAATATTACCCTCATCATCAACCGAGCTACCTCTTGTATAAATTACAGCGTCGTTTACTTGAAAAGAACCTCTATCTGAATTTGTATTAAATATATTTGAAGCTTTTTCATCGTAAGACGAAATACTTATATTTAAAATATCGTTAACCTGAATTCTATAATTCGATCTCGAAAGCTTATAAACTCCAGTAGAATCAGCTTCAATAGTAGAATCTTCGTTATTTTGCATATAAGTAAGTTCCTTTTGCGAAACACAAGAACTTAACAATGACACAAAAGCTGCAATAAATAATAGTTTTTTATACATAAATTATAATATTATGATGACAATATGTTAATCATATTAATGACCAAGTAAGTTTACCTTAAATGCAATAATAAATCTAACATTACAAAACAACAAATATATAGCTTGTAATTAAAAAAGGCTACTTGTCAGACTTTTTATTTATCAAAAGAAATGAAAAATAAAACTTGATGCATTAATATTCATATCAACTACACAAAACAAGTGTATAATGCATGATTTAATTCTAATATTCAACCATTTAACCAAAAATAATTTTAGGTTTAAAAAAATAAAGAGTTGTTAGTATTAATTAACAACTGCCCAATTTAAACTAAAAAGTATCAAACCAAATAAAATTATGTAATAATAAATACCAAAAATCAACCTAAAAACACAATACTACACTCTAATTTTATCAACATTACATTATTATATACAATGCTTAATTTCTACAAAAATCAATAAACTACTCTATCATTTGCTTAAAATCTTCTTCCGATATAACTGGCACACTTAGTTTTTCAGCCTTTTCTAATTTACTTGGCCCCATTTTATCGCCTGCAAGCACATAATCTGTTTTTTTAGATATCGAAGATTTTACAACTCCTCCATTTTTCTCTATCAAATCTTTTATTTCGTTTCTATTATAAATAGTAAAAATACCCGATACCACAAAGGCTTTATCTTTTAGTAAATCTGTTTTATTACTATCTTCGGTAACATCTATTATAAACTGTAAACCACTGCTTTGTAGTTTTTGTAAAATTGCAATATTACTTAAGTCCGAAAAATACTCTACAACACTTTTGGCAATTATTTCTCCTATTTCATCAATCTCTATTAATTCTTCGAAAGTTGCATTTTCTAAACTTGATAACGATTTAAAATAATTAGCTAATTTCTTGGCTACTGTTTCTCCTACATGACGAATTCCTAATGCAAAAAGCACTTTCTCGAAAGGTTGATTTTTTGACTCTTCAATACTAGCCAACATATTATTTACCGATTTCTGAGCCATTCTCTCAAGAATTAAAATATTGGCTTTTTGATCTTTCAACGTATATAAATCAGAATAATTTGAAATTAAATTGGCACGGAATAACTGCTCGATAGTTTCTCTTCCCAAACCATCAATATCCATTGCTTTACGAGATATAAAATGCTCTATTCTACCCACAATTTGAGGAGGGCAATACAACTGATTTGGACAATAATGTATGGCTTCGTTTTCTTTCCTAACCAACTCTGCTCCACATTCTGGACAATTTTTAATATACTCCGTAGCCACTGAATCTTCGGTACGTTTACTTAAATCAACTCCTACTATTTTAGGAATTATCTCTCCTCCTTTTTCTACAAAAACATAATCTCCAACTCTTACATCCAACTTTGTTATTTGATCGGAATTGTGCAACGATGCACGTTTTACAATGGTTCCGGCAAGTTCAACAGCATTTAAATTTGCAACCGGAGTTACAGCTCCTGTACGCCCAACCTGATAAGTTATATCATTTAAAAGTGTAGTTTTTGTTTCAGCCTTAAATTTATATGCAATTGCCCAACGTGGAGATTTTGCAGTATATCCAAGTTCGGCTTGATGATGTAACGAGTTAATTTTTACAACAACTCCATCGGTTTCATATTCTAAATCTCTGCGTTTAACATCCCAATACTCAATAAACTTTATAACCTCAGCCATATTTTTGGCTTTTTCTGAAATATTTGGCACTTTAAAACCTAAATTTTCGGCATTTCCTAAAGCATCAAATTGAGTTTCAACTTTTATATTATTACCTACCATATTATATAGCAAACATTCAAGCGGACGTTTTGCTACTTCAGTACTGTCTTGCATTTTTAAAGTTCCACTAGCCAAGTTACGCGGATTTGCATAGGTTTGAAGTCCTTCTTTTACACGGTTATTATTTAATTGTTCGAATTCTTTTGTTGGAAAAACAATTTCTCCTCGTATATCAAATTCATCAGGAAAGTTACCACGTAATTCAAGTGGCACCGATTTTATGGTTCTTATATTTGTAGTAACATCATCGCCCTGAAATCCATCGCCACGGGTTACGGCTCTTAATAATTTACCATTTTTATATGTTATTGAAATTGATGCTCCATCATATTTTAATTCGCAAACAAACTCAATATCATCTTCAATAATTTTACGTACTCTAGTTTCAAAATCAGCGAGTTCCTCATACGAATACGCATTATCTAACGAGTACATTCTGTTGGTATGTGTTACTGTACTAAACTTTTTGGTTATTCCACCACCAACTCGTTGAGTTGGAGAATTTGCATCAAAAAACTCAGGATTTTTTTTTTCTATAGTCTGAAGTTCGCGCAGTTTCATATCGAAATCGAAATCCGATAATTCGGGTTTATCAAGAATGTAGTAGTTATAATTATGTTGATGTAACTCTTCTCTTAATATTTTTAAATTTTGCTCTACGGTACTCATAATTTAGAATTTTATTTCTGATGGGTTTGTTGATACAGAAACAGCCTCGCTTACAAAAAACGAGGCTGTTTAAATTTTTATATAGTTATTAAATACATTTTGCATGAGGGATTGATGCGGTATCCTTTTTGCCTTTTTCGGCAAAAAGATTTAGCTGAAAGCCCGACCCGTAGCTTTTGCGTAGGGACATGCCATAATTAACAACCTTACAATACTATTTAATCTTCTAACGAAGCTAAGTAATGCTCAGCATCAATTGCTGCCATTGCTCCTGTACCTGCTGCAGTAATACCCTGACGGTAAACTTTATCCTGTACATCTCCGGCTGCAAAAACACCTGGTAAATTTGTTTTTTGTCCGTTACTTGTTGTAATAAAACCAGCTTCGTCCATATCAATCTGACCTTTTACAAAATCAGAATTTGGGTGATGTCCGATAGCTACAAATATTCCGTCAAGTTTAATTTCTTCTTTCTCTCCTTCTTTGTTTACTAAACGTACACCTTCTACTCCATTTTCTCCTAAAAACTCATCAACCTGAGAGTTCCATTTTACTTCAATATTTGGAGTATTAAAAACTCTATCTTGCATTACTTTCGATGCTCTTAACTCATCTCTACGTACCACAAGTGTAACTTTATTACACATTTTAGCTAAATATGTAGCTTCTTCGGTAGCTGTATCTCCTCCACCAATTACTGCAACATCTTTTCCTTTATAAAAGAAACCATCGCAAGTTGCGCAAGCCGATACGCCAGAACCTTTCATTTTCTCTTCAGACTCTAAACCTAAGTACTTAGCTGTTGCTCCTGTAGAAATAATTAAAGCCTCTGCTTCTAACTGCTTCTTTCCGTCAACAATAACTTTAAATGGGCGTTTCGATAAATCTACAGAACTTACAATACCCCAACGAGAATCTGCTCCAAATCTTTCGGCCTGAGCTTTAAGATCTTCCATCATTACAGGACCTGTAACTCCTTCTGGGTAACCAGGGAAATTATCTACTTCGGTTGTGGTTGTTAATTGCCCACCCGGCTCTAAACCTTGATAGATTACTGGCGATAAATTTGCTCTAGATGCATAAATTGCAGCTGTATAACCAGCAGGGCCTGAACCAATAATTAAACATTTTACTTTTTCTATATCTGCATCTAAGTCAAATCCTGTTTCAGTCTTTGTCTCTGTGCTTTCCATTTTTTTAAATTCAAATCCCATATCTATAATTCTTTATTAAATATCAATATTTCAATTCTTCTTATCAATTCTTATACCAAATTAACAAACCTTATATTAATTCCTTTTAGGAATAGACCTAAAACTCTAATTTACTGTACCCTAACAAATCCACCAAACCACTATGTCTTTATGGCAGTATACTCTAATCTAAGTCATAATTTAAATCAAGAGCACCAGCATCCTCTTCAATAACTTTATTACAGTCAAACTCAATATTTAAACCTTCTGGTTTATCGAAGAAAGTTTCGTTCGAATATTTTAACTTCTTATCATCGTAAACTTTTCGCATATAAATTGCCCAGATAGGAAGTGCCATACTTGCACCCTGCCCTAATCGTATACCTCTAAAGTGAATAGACCTATCCTCTCCTCCAACCCAGATTCCGGTTGCTAATTCTGGGGTTACTCCGAAAAACCATCCATCAGACTGATTTTGTGTAGTTCCTGTTTTACCATAAATCTGTCCTTCAAATTTATATTTATAACGAATTC
>JAGLDK010000077.1 GCA_023145615.1 Ichthyobacteriaceae bacterium
AAAAGACTCCTTTGTAATTTATGCTTAAACTAGATTTTTATTTTTTCTTGTTTTCCGACCCTGTATAGAAATCTCTATGCAGATTTAATAAATTCCATGTAGCTTCAATTAAATCTTTAGTTTCAAGTAATATACTAAAGTATAACATTGAATTTTTAGGAGATGAATCTTCTGTTTTAACTAAAGTAATTTGCTTTTCAATTAAATTAGAAACATCATTTTCAATGTACTTTCTTTCTTTAATTAATATGTCAATTTGATTAAACGATTTGTTAGAAAAAGCTTTTTCAATATCGTTAAACAAAATAGTTAATTCAGTATCAATATTCTTTAAATCTTCAATTTGATTAGGTTTAAGAGCCTTATGCTGATTGTCTACATGATCGAAACTTGCTTTTGATACATATGATATAGACTGAGTAATATCTTGTAAATGATCTAAGGTCATTATATAGAACTTAGATGATTCAACACTGGTTTCGTCCATTGATTTAATAAAGTAGAATACGTTACCTTTTAACGCTTCCATCTTCTTTTTTAAACCCTTGTTTTCTTTTTTATTCTTTTTAAGTTGCTTTCTGTTTTCTTTCGATAAACCATCAATAGCTTCAGAATAAATACCACGAGAAGAACTAATTACTTTCGAAATGTTTTCAGATGATTCGTCAATTATTTCGTTTATGTTAATTCTATCTTGATTACGAAGTTTACTTTCAGAATCAGTTTCCTTCATTTTCTGAGAATGTAGAATATAACTTCTTGTTATTAACACAATAGCCAAAACAAGTAGGATACCAACAACTGGCATACCTCCAATATTCATAAGGTAAGTCATAATTAAAGCTGAAGTAAATGCTGAAAATGCAGTTGAAAACCAACCCGCAACAACATTTAATACTCCTGCAACACGATATACTGCACTCTCTCTGTCCCAAGCTCTATCAGCTAAAGATGTACCCATTGCAACCATAAATGTTACATAAGTAGTAGAAAGTGGAAGTTTAAAAGATGTACCAATAGATATTAAAATACTTGCCATTACTACGTTAACCGATGCACGAACTAAATCGAATGCTGGTGGTGTAAAGCTTTTATCTCTTGGTAATTTAATAGTTTTATTATCAAAACGAGCGTCAATTCCTTCGCTTACACTTATAGGAATAATTTTATCGAAACCTTTACTAGCACTAACCGAACCTCTTACAATAGCTTTTGCAATAAAGTTTGGTTGAAATCTCTCGGCACCTTCATCCTGACGAGCTAAACTTAATTCAGTTTCAGATACTGATTTTGCCTTTTTAGAGAACCATAATGTAAGTACCATTATAGCACCTGCAGCAAATAAGTAAATAGCAGGAGTGGCAGTTTTTTCGCTTGCCAAAACACTCATCATTAAATGCTCGTTATATCCTGATTCTACATACAACTCAAATGCTCTTAAACCTGCCATTGGAACTCCAATAAAGTTTACTAAATCGTTACCCGCAAAAGCTAAAGCAACAGCAAACGTACCGGTAACTACAATTAATTTAAGTATGTTTAATTTAAATACATTAACAAGTATGTAGTTTATTGCCGACCATATTACAAAAGAAATAAGTACAATATATACAGTGTTATTTAGTATCCATTCTACCTCAGGAGTACCGTATAATGATGTTCCTTTTAATCCTTTTATCAATATAAAATATGTAATTGCAGTAAATGCAAATCCACCAAATAACGGACCAACAGATTTAATTTTCTTCTCGTATTGGAAAGTAAATAGTAAACGAGAGATGTATTGTACAATTGCTCCAACAGTAAATGCTATAACTACCGATAATAATATTCCGGAAATAATTAGCAGTGCTTTATCTGAATTTATATAGTTTGATAGTTCAGAAAAGTCTCCAGTTGTTTTGCTTATTTTGTACAACGCCATTGAAACCGAAGCTCCAAGTAGTTCAAATACAATAGAAACAGTAGTGGAAGTTGGAAGTCCTAGAGAGTTAAATACATCGAGAAGAATAATATCCGATATCATAACTGCCATAAAAATCAGCATTATTTCGGAAAACTCAAACATTGAAGGATCCATAATTCCTTTACGTGCAACCTCCATCATACCCGACGAAAACGTTGCTCCAATAGCTATACCAAAACTGGCAACTATCATAATAGTTTTTACTGGTGCAGCTTTCGATCCAAAAGCTGAATTTAAAAAGTTTACAGCATCATTACTAACTCCTACCACCAAATCGGTAATAGCAAGTCCGAATAACGCAATCACCATAATAATGTAATACTCTTGCATTTTGTTAGATTTTGATTTTTTTAACAGTGCAAATATTAAGTAATACTATTAGGTAGTAGTTAGTGTAATGTTAAGAAATTGTTAAGCTATTTTATTATTTGTATTAGGTTCATTATTTTACAAGTGTTTAATTTGTGTTTTGTGCAAAAAAAAGCTGATTTAGTCTTTATTTTTAAAGACTAAATCAGCTTTTTTTTTAATTATGATAATGTGTGGTTATTGGTTGAATCTAAGGTTAATTAAGTGTTTACAATTAAAAATTAACCAATAATATGTTTAAGCCATATTATGGAAAACATATTGCACGTCTTCATCTTCTTCAAGTTTTTCTAAAAGTTTATCAACATCGGCCATTTCGTCCTCGTTAAGTTCTTTTAAATCCATTGGTACCCATTCAAATTCCGAAGAAATTATTTCGTGATTTAATTCTTCTAACTTGCTGTGTATATCTCCAAATGCTGAAAATTCTCCATAAATAATTATTTCCTCTTCATCAATTCCAATTTCTTCGCAACCTGCATCAATTAGTTCAAATTCAAGTTCCTCTAACGATTCATCGTTAATATCTCCTTTAGCTATTTTGAATAAACATTTATGCTCAAACAAAAACTCAACCGATCCGGTAGTGGCAAGATTTCCGTTAGTTTTGTTAAAATAACTTCTAACATTTGCAACAGTTCTTGTGTTGTTATCGGTAGCAGTTTCAACTAAAACAGCAATACCATGAGGAGCATAACCTTCGAAATTTACAACCTTATAGTTGGCTGTGTTTTTGTCGGTAGCTTTTTTAATGGCTCTTACAATGTTATCCTTAGGCATATTAGCTGCCTTTGAATTTTGGATAAGCATTTTTAAACGAAGATTGGCTTCGGGGTCAGGACCATTTTCCTTAACTGCCATTGTTATGTCTCTCGATAAACGTGTGAATGCTTTAGACATAGCAGCCCAACGTTTCATTTTTCTACCTTTTCTGAATTCAAAAGCTCTACCCATTATATATGTGTATTTATTCTTAGTTTATTATAAAATTCATTGCGAAAATAATGATTTTTTGCCAAAATACTAACTTTACGTAAGCGTACAAAATTATAATGTAAATTTTATCAATTTTATTTTAACGCAATTTAAGTTATTCAGTGTAAACTTTATTTGTCAACTCATTTTTATTGCTGTTTTGCGTATCGTACGCAAAACAACAATTCTTTTTTAATAATTTAATAACATTTGTCAATTTCTTAAAATCAGTAGTTTATCGATGTATGATACTGTAAATCTATTAGTCTGATTTGAGTGTTAGTTATAGGGGATTTTAAATATTGCCTTCCTTCTTAGTTAAATTGCAATTAACTAATAACCCTTAACCCAAGCATTATTAACCATAATTTATTTGGGTTTAATAAAATTACACGTGCTATGAAAAAGTTACTATTCCTTTCAATTTTACTTTTACAACTTACAAATGTTTCAGCTCAAGATTTTTTAAAGTCGTGTAGATTTAAAATTAGTCCTTACATGGCAGTTTCAGATTATAACGAAAACACATCTTTTTTAAATAGTTTTAGTAATGAGCGTTCTCCTCTTACAATGAGTGGGATTGATGTAAATTATAGTTTTGGATTTTTACCGTTTAGTAGAGTTTCAGGTTGTAATTTCGAAATAGGAGGTGGTATTTACCATTTTTCGGAAGATATGATTATGGGATCGAAAGGTTTTAAAGCCAACTTAGCATATAAATACACAAGGTTGTTAAATGGCAAAACCGGACTTTGTGGTTTTTTAAAAGGTACAGGACAATTAGTTTATGCCGATGCCTCTGAAACAATTATTGTACCTCGTTTTTCATTCGGAATAAAAAAAGGAGGTTTGCAATTGGGTATATTCGGAGAGTATCAAAGTTCAGATTTACAAATAAATACATCGGAGGTTGATTTGGTAACTACAAAAACAACATCTTCGGCAGGGGTAGAACTTACTTTTGGATTGTAATTTTAAGTAATGGTTGAAAATTTATGAACACAAATAATTGTGTAATGGCACCTAAACGAATTATCAGTATATGGTTTGTTCTACTGAACAAACCATATACTGATAATTAACTATTATTTAATACAGTTCCCAATTACCATTTAGGTAATATTGATAAAGTACAGGATTGTTAATTGTGTTAATATCTTGAGTTTCTAATTCAATAAAATCTTTTCCAAACGATGTAATTAATAACATAGCTTCGTTATTTATCCATCGAGTTTCAATATTATCGAAATTTATCTTTCTAAGTTTACTTTTTAATTTATCAGAAGTTAAATGCTTACTTCCAATAATCCAACCCCATTCTCCAAGTGTTAAAACCTGATTATGCAAAGGCAAGGTGTTTAATTTTGCCGATTTCATTGTTTTTTCAATACACTTAAAGGCTTCAGTTGCATAATACGGACTTCCTGCCTGAGTTATTAATAACCCATTTGTACGCAGTTTTATTTTGGCTATTTGATAAAATTCTTTGGTATATAATTTGTTTAATTCTATTGATTTAGGGTCGGGTAAATCAATAATAATAACATCGTAAAATTCAGATGTATTTTCTAAAAAGTTAAAACCATCGGTGTTAATAATCTTTAGTTTAGGCGAACTCATTGAGTTGTTATTAAACTTAGTCATTATAGGATTATTTTTACCCAAATTGGTCATTGCCGGATCTAAATCAACCATAGTAATATGTTTAACATCCTTGTATTTTAATAATTCGTTTACAGCAAAACCATCTCCTCCGCCAAGTATTAAAATATTATTATGCTCTTTTGCAAGTTGCATAACCGGATGCACCAAAGGCTCATGATATAAAAATTCATCAAAAGTACTTAGTTGTTCATTTCCATTTATGTAAAGCCAATAATCATTTTTCCACTGAGTAATTGTTATTTTCTGATATTTCGATTGCTCCTCAAAAACAATTCTATCTTTATATTTACGTTGCTCTCCAAACAAAATAATATTGTCGGTATAAATAAAACCTAAAAATAATAGCACACTTACAAACACTCCAAACAGGTAAATTGATAATTTACCGCTTAACTCAACTGTGTTTTTCATTTTCATAAGTAACCAAATAGCCACCACAAAATTTGTAACACCCAATACAAAAGGAGTATAACTGATACCCAAATATGGAAGCCCTACAAATGCAAAAAACACACCTCCAACCAAACTTCCGAAATAATCTTTTTCCATTACCGATGCAATGTTTACACGCAAAGGCTCGTATTGTTCGTTAATTCGGGTTACAATCGGAATTTCTAATCCAATTAATGTACCAATTGCAATTGAAAGTAAGTAGATGAAAAATCCTGTATATTCCGTAAAAGCCGAAATTGTATAAACTGTTAATGCCGATAATGATGTTAATATTGAAAGAGTAAATTCAATTATAATAAGTTTTTCAATAAGTTTAGATTTAATCATTTGACTAAGTCGGCTACCCAATCCCATTGAAAATAACATTATTGATAAAATCATAGTCCACTGAACTATTGAGTTACCTAAAAAATACGAAGCCAAAGTTGATAGAACATATTCGGCAACTATACCCGAAATTCCGGTTAAGAATAAAGCTATTTTTAAAACGTACGATTGATTTACTTGTTTAGTATCCAAAACAATAAAACTTTAAAAAATTAATATTGATAATTTATTAGGTAGGGGAGTGGGTAATGTTTTTATGCAAACAGTATTTTTAAAACTTCTAACGATTTTGGCATTTTAAAACCATCAATATGAAACGAAAAGTATATCATAATTAAATCAACTACCTCATTACGTTGGTTTCTATTAAGTACAATATCAGAATGATTGATAAAGTTGGTTTTCATAAATGTTGATAAATTTATAACTGAACTTCCTATTTCAATATAATTATCAACAATATTTTCGGAATAAAAACTACCATTTTCAAGGTTGAAATAATAGCTATTCTCAACCGGAATATTTGGGTAAAAGCCAAGGTGTTTCGATAATTCTAAAAGAAATGAAATATGGAAATTCGAGAAATTATCTACTTCATCAAAATATAACAAAGTAGATGTTATAAAATTATATAAATTAATATTTTGCTCTTCTTCCTTTACTGTATTGTATAAAATTTCGGATAAGAAAATAGAAATAGATGCTTTATAAGGGTTGGTATGAATAGTTGTATAAATTTTAGAAGTTTTAATTTCCTTTAAATTATACAATTCAACATTGTTGTTTTTTTTCGAAGCCTCTAAAATAACCATTGTTAGTGGCTGAAAAAGCCCCATAATATTATTCTTTTTACGCTTGCGTACTCCGCGTGCTATAACCGATATTATACCCATTTCTAAAGTATATAATCTTACAATAACACTTGTGTCGGAGTAATTTATAGTACGTATAACTATTGCCTTAAACCCTTCAATCATAAATTTAGTTTACAATAAGTATTTTAGTAACAGCAGTTTCTTCTCCATTTTTACTAAGTGCAAAAACCAAATATACACCCGATGACGCTCTGCTTCCGTTTAAACTATTTCCATTCCAAGTAGCCTGACTACCTTGTGTTGTGGTTTCGAAAATAATATTTCCATTAATATCAGTAATTTTAATATTGGTTTTATCGGTAAAACCTCTCATGTAAATATCTCCACTATATCCTGGTTGTACAGGGTTTGGAAACGCAATAATATTTTTAAAATTTTCGCTTGCTTCAACCGAAGTTCCACGAAACGAAATAAGTCCTTGAGATGTTAAGAAATATACCTCTCCAGTTTCTGGGTCAATACTTATATCAATAATATTGTTAGACAATAATGGCGAATTATTTTCCTTAAAATGATGAATTACTTCATCTCCATTTTCGGTTACATAATAAACCCCCGACGACTTTGTTGCAATCCATTTATTATTTGCACCGTCAATAATAATTTTAGTAATAACTTCAGTTCCAAGTAATTTATCTCCAAAACCATCGCCATCTTCATCAATAATAATGGCTTGTGCATTTAGTGCATTGCTACTATATAGTTTGTCAATATCTCTGAAAACAACTAAACCACCTTCGGTACCTATCCACGCAACATTATCGTGGTCAATAGCAATTGTGTTAATTCTTTTATTCGGAAGATTTCCTTTATTGAAACTTGTTGATAATGTTGCACTTTTATTATCGTTATCATCATCAATATCATAACCTTCGTTAAAAATCCAAATACCATCACTTTTTGTACCAATCCATTTATTATTGTTTTTATCAATGCAAATACCTTGCATTCCTTCGTCAGATCCAGCTTTAGGAATTGAGAAAGATAACCATTCATCATTTGGTAATTTTACCGATATAGGAGCTTGCACAAGTTTATCTGTCCATTTATCTTTATGCCAACCATTAGCAACCCATAAATTTCCATTATCATCAAAAACACTACCTCCAATTCGTGTATATCCTTTTTTACCTTCTCCAAAAAGATCTTCTAACGTACTGTTTTTACTGTTCCAATTAATATACGAATCTCCTTTTTTTTCTAAAATACCATCACCCCACGAACTGAAAAATACATGATCAGTATTGTTTGGATTAAAAGAAACATGTTCTAATTCTGATATATTATTATATGTTTTGTTAGAAATAGATACCCATTTGTTTTTACTAAATGTTTCGTACCCATAATATGCTTGTTTAATTGGTTTGTAATCATGGTTGTAAATTCCATACATTAAATATAATTTACTTGGGCCTGCATTAATTCTGAAAGCATCATTACTCATTGGACCATCAGGAATTATTGTTTCTTTTTTTGAGCCTGTAATTTTTATTAATCCAGAATTTACAGATGCATTATATATATTATTGTTATATCCAATTGCTGCTGCCGATTTAGAGGTGTTTATTGATTTAGTTAAATCAAGCTTGTTATTAAAAATTAATATGCTATTTCCATTTGATAAATACAACGATTTATCAATGCTCTTAATATTCGAAGTTGATGTATATGTATCAAATTTAAGCTCCCAATTTGCACCGTTATAAACATACTGTTTTGTTTCAGCTTTTTCTGCACCTTCATCATCAATTACCATGTGCGAACTGTTTGCTATTAGTAAATCTCCTATGGTTTCAACATCAGTATATTTTCCTATCAATAGCTCTTCTTGAGTTTGTTTCTCCCATTTAGTATAATCAACAAGTAATTTATCATCGGCATCGGCAATGTAAATACCTTCATTTGTAGCTGCAATAATTTTATTTTGATAAAAATCAACATCGTTAACAATTATATGCGAACCATTTTCTCCGAATATAAATGTGTCGCCAAACTCCATTTTTTCGTAATTATATTTAACTATACCAAAATCGGTAGCTAAGTATAAAAACTCTTTGTAATACGATATTCTGTTTATTCTTTTATTTCCATAAATATTCGAAAGTCTAATTTCAGAAATACTAGTTATATTTCCGTCGCTTTCCATTATGTCAAAATTTCCAGTTTCGTAAGCAATAACAAAAATACCAGCTTTGTCAATAGCTTTTATCGATGTTATTTTTTCGCCGGTAATACCTGTTATTTTATTTATTTTTTCAATTCTTCTATCAATTTCATCATACGTAAAAAGAGCGTATTCTCCTGAAACAATTACTTTAGATTGAAACACTTCTAAATCGGCAGTTTTTCTGTACGACAAATGATCGCTCCACTTTTGTGTAATCTGAGACATTAAAGCAGAACCAACAAGGTTAATTAATAGTAGCAGTATAAGTTTAAAGGCTTTCATATTTTTAAATTTTGAAATCGCAATATAATTAAAAGGTTGGTAGAGTTTAATAACTAAACTAAAAAAAAGAGGCTATATACTATTGTAGTTTTTTGTAGTAATTAAGCTTTTTATCATTGAGTAAATTGGGGTGGAAAATATTAATATAATCACTTAATTGCTTATCAGGATTAATAACAGCTTTTTCCCAATAATCATTCCCTCCATTTTCAGATAGTTTTTTACTATTCAAAAAAATATTTTTGTTTTTATATGCTTTAAATAACCTGTAACGAGAATCATTTTCTGTAAAGTTTTCATTAAGCTTAGTAGCATAATTCAACCAAATATCTGCATCAATACCTTTGTTAAGTACCACTTCAATATTAAGAGGGGTAGAGCCAGTGCTTTTTATATAGTTGAAAATGTAGTTAGAGTTTGCATCTTTTAAAAAGTTTGAGATATAACTGTTTCCACCCGCAACATACCAAGCATCTCCTGTTACACTTCCAATTATAACCGTTGGTTTAGTTTCAGATTTCGATGCAATGTTTTTTAGAATCATATATTTATTTTCTACATTACTAAAATACTTATCTGCATTATTCTCTTTATCAAAAAAAGCACCCACAAATTTTATCCATTCAGCTCTTCCAAGCGGAGATGTTTCTTGCCAATCTAAAGTGTATATTATTGAAGTTCCTAATTCAATTAACTTTGCGAAGTTTTTATTCGATTTATCAAAACCACTTGTAAATATTGCATCATGATTTAGATATATAGCTTTTTCCATATTAAAACTTACAAAATCGCCAATGGCTTCAATTTTACCTGATTTAATTAATGAGTGTATTTTTTTATTGTAAATATATTTTGGTTCTGATATTGATTTTATTTTATCTATTTCTCCTAATTTGTCAATCATTGCAATTGTAACAGCAGATAATACAGCCGAATTATTTACTTGAGTTAAATAAAACTTGTCTTTTGTGTTTTTTCTTAAATACAACGAGTCTTTAACAACATAATATTCGCAATAAATCTCGTTTTTTTTCCAAGGATTAAATACCGTAATTTTTTTGTGGGTTTTATAGTAATCAACAGCAAATCCGTTTGAGTAGCTTAAATTTAGTTTCGATGTAATAATTGTATCTAATGGTAGATGTTGGCTTTTTTTAGTAGCAATATTATCGTCAGTATTATTGGCTGTATTTTTGCACGATTGGAATATAAAAAGTAGTATTAGTAGTTTAAAAGCATGTTTCATTTTGTCAGAAAGTTTATTTCGATTATTTTAAACATAAAAAAATCTTGTATTTACATAATGCAAATACAAGATTTTGTATGGAATATATTGTTTATGTTTAATCGAAAACGTTACCTAATTTGGCAAGTTTACCTCTTTCAACAAGTTTAATTTTACGTCCTTTAAGTACAATAAGTTTATCTTCTTTAAATTCCGATAAAAGCCTTATTGTTGATTCTGTTGCAGTACCAACTAAATTAGCAATTTCTTCTCGCGTAAGCGATACATCAAGATTACCATCGCTAGTAACTCCAAATGTACTTTCAAGTAACAAAAGCATTTCTGCCAAACGTTCTCTAACAGTTTTTTGTGCCAAGTTTGTAATAATTCTACCAGCTTCTCCTAAGTCATGACAAGCAACTTTCATTAATTGCATTGAAAAACTTGGGCTTTGCTCAATTAATTCAAACAATTCCTGACGTGGTATAAAACAAGCTCTCGTTTCTTCAAGTGCAGTAATAGAAGCCGATAAAGGTTCATCGCTTAAAATTGCACGGTAACCCAATAAGTCTCCCGATTTTGCAAATCTAATAATTTGTTCCTTTCCTTCTATTCCTAGCTTATGAGTTTTGCATTTACCATGTTTTAAACAATAAACACCGTTAGGATTATTGCCTTCGTGCATAATAATTTGCCCCTTTTTAAAAACTACACAAGTTTTATTATCTGTTATTAGTTGTAGCTGCTTATCGGTAAGTACATCTAATACAGTACCCTCTCTTTCTTTGCAGTTTAAACAACTTAAGTTACTATCGTTACATTCCATTTGACAAATATAATTTTTTTTTAATGATAAATGTCATTTTATTAACTTAATGCAGTTAATCGGATAAAATTGCATTAGGTCGATTTTGAGAAGTCGTGATTTTGCGTCTCAATACTACTGATTACTATATGTTTAGCCTAAAAATAGAATTATTACTTGTGGAAAAAAACCTATAATAAAACCCGATATAACTTCTATATTAGTATGAGCCTTTAAAATTAGCCTAGCACTTGCTACCATGCCAATTACAATTGAGGAAATAACAATTAGTGGAATTAAATGAATAAAATATACACTACTTAAAAATACCAAAAAACCCATAAAAGAGCTTACTGCCGAAACATGTAAACTAACTTTTATTTTTCTTAAAAGCATAATAATTAAGAACATTGATATCATTACTCCGTATAAAAAATTTACAAGCGGAAAACTCACTTTTTTACCATTAAGTATATACGCAGCAATAAAAAGATAAATCATTGTTGTAAGAATTGGAAGATATCTTTCTTCTGCCAATTTCATTTCAAAAGATTCAATATAATCTATTTTATGTAAAATTAATGTGGTTAGTAATGGTAGAAACAAGGTTGAAGATAGCATAGTAATGCTAATAATTATTTTTTCGTTTACGGTTAAAGCACTTTCGAAACTTATTAAAAATACCATCAGTGTAGCAATAGGTATAAATACCGGATGAAACACGTATGATATTAATTGAGAAATATTTATGTTATGTGTTGAATTACTTATTTTAGGCATTTTACATATGTTAAATTATCTCTTTACGTAGTCTTGCAACTGCATATCCAAGCTGTTCTCTATATTTAGCAACCGTTCGTCGTGCAATTTTATATCCTTTACTTGCTAACTCTTCCACAAGTTTCGAATCGGTTAATGGGGTTTGTTTATTTTCGTTGTCAATTAACTCTGCTAATACCGATTTAACCTCGTTTGTTGATATGTCATCGCCTTCGGAGTTTTTAACCGACTCCGAGAAAAAATCTTTCAGCAAAAATGTACCAAGCGGAGTGCTTACGTACTTGCTATTTACAACTCTAGATATTGTTGATATATCAAGCAAAAGTTCATCTGCTATATCTTTTTGTATCATCGGTTTCATATCTCTTTCGTCTCCCGAAATAAAATAATTGTATTGCAATTTCATTATTTCGTTCATTGTACTATAAAGAGTATTTTGGCGGGTTTTAATGGCTTCGATATACCACTTTGCCGAATCGAGCTTTTGTTTAATATACAAAACCTTTTGTTCTAATTCCTTACTTGCATTGGTCGATTCTTTATAGGTTTCGAAGGCTTCGGTGTAACTTGGCGATACGTTTAACGATGGAATATCTCCACCATTCATGCTCAATTCAAGTTTGCCATCAATAATTTTAATTTCAAAATCGGGAGTAATTTGTTCGGCAAGTTTATCGGTTGTAGAAAATCCAAGTCCGGGTTTTGGAGTAACCATCGATATTAATTCAACAGCATCTTTAAAAGAATTTACATCTATTTCTAAATCTTCTATTATTTTTTCGTGATGCTTATTTGCAAAATCATCAAAATAATTATTAATAATTTCTAATGCAATTTTACGTTCAATAGTATGAGAACCCGATTCAATTTGAATTTTAATACATTCTTTTAAATCTCTTGCACCAACACCAACCGGCTCTAATTTCTGAACTATTTTAAGTATTGATAATAGCTCATTTTCATCGGTGTAAATATTATAGTTAAAAGCCAAATCGTCTGATATAGAGAGTAAATCTCTTCGTATATAACCATCTTCATCAATATTGCCAATAATATATTCTGCCAAAATATATTGCTCATCGGTTAAATTATATGCGCTAATTTGCTCTAACAGATGCTCAATTAAAGTAATACCGCCGGCATAAGGTATTTGATTGTCTTCGTCATCGGTACTATAATTATTTGCCTTGTATTTATACTGAGGTTCGTCGTCGTTTAAATATTCATCTACCTTTATTTCAGAATTATCGGTAGTGTCGTAAATAGAATCTTCGGTTTCGGTTTTTTTAATTTCCAATGCAGGATTTTCCTCAACCTCCCTGCGTATTTCTTGTTCAAATGCAGTTAATGGCAACTGCACCATATTCATTAGTTGAATTTGCTGAGGCGATAGTTTTTGTAACTGTTTCTGACTTAAAGATTGTTTTTGTTTCGACATACCACAAATTTATGTAAAAACTAATACCAAAACAATAACGTAATATTAAATATGTGTTGATTGTAAAAAAGTATTTGTGCAATTACAACAGCAAAATTTTGCTATTGTAATTGCATGAATTGGGTTTTGATTAATTGCCTTTATTAGTTGAGTCTAATAATAATAATAATAATAAACTAGAAAAGGCTTTTAAATAAGTTGTTAGCTTTCTTTTCTAAATCTTTCACTTCTTCTTCGTCAAGATTTTTAATATATTTTTCGGCTTCTTTAACTGCTTTTTTACCTCCATCTTTTTTAGCCTTCTTTATTTCTTTATCAGCTAACCCTTTTAAATATTTTTCTGGAGTAGCTGCTTTTTCGTCTCCATAAGTAAGAGAGTATTTAGGAGCACTTATATTACCTTTAATTTTTCCTGAAACATCAATTTTATCTGATATTTTTATGTCAGATTTAAACTGTTTGGCAAAAGCTAATGCCTTATCAATTGATTTATTAATTTCGGCACCCAAATATTTTCTTGGAAAATCCATGTCAACATCCAAGTTTAAAGTTTGTTTGTCAATATCCGATGTACCTCCAATTTTAGCATTCAACTCCTGAATTTTAACATTAAAAGGATGCACCTTTAATAATCCGTTTGTTATAACAAACGAAATATTAACATCTTTCATTGTTGGGTTTTTTGTTAGTTCGGAAGTTTTTAGAGTTTTAGAAAGATCTTTTATAAAATCGGTTTCTTTTAAATTAACATTATGAGTTTTTAAGTTACCTCTGCTGTTTAGGGTTTTCATAACCGGGCTCATTGTGTTATCAAGTTTCGATGTCATTGTAAATTTTGCAGAAATTTTACCGCCAGTTTGTTTTGCTATCGGAGCTATTTGATCAACAACATTAAAGGTAGTAGCAATTTTTTTTATCGAAATTTTTGTGGCATCATATTTAAAATTCATAGTAGGATTTAAACTGTCTTTTGACGAATATTTTCCGTTTACCAACATGGTGCCATCAAAAATATTCATTTTTGTATTGTTTAAATATGCAGACTGATTCTTGATTTTTATGTTACCCTTAACATTTGTAGCATTAATAGTTTCGTACTTAAAGTTTTTAATGCTTATAGTATTGTTGAAATTAATTTTAGCAGGAATTATAACAACTTCAAAAGGCTCTTCGGCAGTTGGAGTTGTGTTTTTGTTTTCTTCAGAATTATTGGGTTCATTTTCTTCAACAGGAATAAAATCCGAACCATTAAAAGTATTAGATTTAATATCAAGAGTCGCAAAAAGTTCTTCGTCTTTCATGGCAAATTCTAAATACTTTTTTATTTTTCCGGTAGCCGAAATATCACTTTCTCCTAGTTTGAAATTAAATTTATTTAGGCTGATGAATTTTGGAGTAATTGTTAACGATGCATTTTTTATAAGAACATCGTTTTTAAACATTTTACTTTTATACACAAAATGTTTCATTTCAATTAAGCCATTTGCTGTAAATTTTTGGTATTGTTCTTTTTCTAAATCCGATAAAATTCCTTCTAACGAAATATCAGCATTAATTATACCATTTAACTCTTCGTCTTTTTCTAGAGGAATAGCTTTTTTTATTTTAGCAAAATCTAAATTTGCCTTAAAACCTACCTTAATAAACGGGTCGGTAATTAAATTTTCAGAGTAGAAGTTTGCACTAATTTTATTGTCGGTAATTTTGGCTTTAAATGTTTTTAGGTTAACCGATATTTTATCTAAATCATTACCCTGTGGCTTATTTATATTAAAAAGGAAATTAATATCATCAATGCTTTCAGGTAAATCGGCATATTTTATACTTGAGTTTTTTACAGTAGTACTCATCTTAAAAGCTGGCATTGTATTGTTATTATACAAACCATTAACTTCTCCATCAATTTTAAATTCTCCTTTGGCAGTTACATCTTTTAAATCTTTATTGTATTCTTCCGGAACTAATTGAAGTAAATCTTTAAATGTTGAATTTGGAGTATTAAACTTTAAATTGATATTTAAACTTTCGTCAATTTGTTTAATTACACCTTGCCAGTTTAATACAATATTATTTACACCTATATTATTGTTTAATAGAGTATATATACCGTTTTGTAAATCAATATTTAAGTTTAAATCGCCTTTAATTTCGGCATCTTTAAGCATATTACTTTTGCCACTCCAAAAATTAACTTTTTCAATAAAAGTATTAGTTTTTAAATTTAGCACATCGTTTATAAACTCTCCGTTACCGCTATGGTTTAGGTTGTTTAATTTTATAAAATCATTACCTTTTTCGTCAACAATATTAATATTAGCATCAACAATTGAATAGTTAGTAATGTTAAGAGAAAAGCCATTTTCAGAGCCCGATTCTTGTTCTGTATTTTCATCCGTAGATTTTGCAATAGGCTCTGTTTCCTCTTTTTTATCTTCCGAAGTTTCGGTTAAAGCATAATTTATAGTTGGTTTTATTAATTCAATACTATTAATATCAATTTTATTGTCGAACACAATTGCACTAGTATTTAAAGCAATTCCAAATTTTTCAATACTAATAAATTCTTCTCCTAAATTGTTATGCACATTAACGTTTTTTAAAGAAAATGTAAAGTTCGGAAAGTTCGAAAATAAAGACATACTATAGTCTTCAACTTCTATTTTTCCATCGTAATTTTTATTAGCATATTTTAAAACTTCCTCTTTTATTTGGTTTTGATATATATATGGCACTGCAATTGCCGAAATTATTACTATTAAAAGTATAATTGATACTATTGAAATTGCTTTTTTTAACATAGGTTTAGTATTGAATAATAAATGTAAAGTAATATGTATTAACTTCTTACATTGTAAGTATATAGAACTAGTTAATATATGTTGTAAAATTGTTTGCAATTTATTCCATTTTATTAAAGCTTGGCATTAATTGTAATACTTTTTCATAAATTAGCAACATTATTTTAATGTATAAATTTATTATATAGTTGGTTTTTTATATAAACAAATGGCTATTTATAAATGTAATTGTTTTGTAACTTTTATGGTTTCTGCTTATACTGAGTAAGGAATAATAATTTAGCTAATTAATAAACCCAAAAAAATATATTTTACCATGAAGGATGTAAATAAAAGTAAAGTTAAATCGTCGTATGCTTCGGTAGTGGTAAGTATATCGTTAGTGTTGTTTTCTTTAGGTATTATAGGAATACTTTTAATAAATGCAAAAAAAGTAAGCGAGTATATTAAAGAAAATTTTGCATTAACTATTTATTTAAGCGATACCGCCCGTAAGGTTGATGTTGCTAAATTGCAAAAAACACTAGAATTAGCAGAATTTGTAAGAAGTACCGAATATGTAACTAAAGAGGAAGCTGCAAAATCGTTGAAAAAAGATTTAGGAGAAGATTTTGTTGATTTTTTGGGGTATAATCCATTAAAAAATTCGTTAGATGTTCATTTACGATATCAATATGTTACATCAGATTACGTATTAAAGGTAGAGAAGGATTTGTTGAAAAAAGCTTTTATATCAGAAGTGTCGTACGATAAGTTATTGGTAAAGCAAATGAATACAAATATTGATAAAATTAAATATTGGGCCATTGGAATATCGTTTCTATTTTTATTAATATCGGTTGCTTTAATAAATAGTTCAATCAGATTATCGGTATATTCTAAGCGATTTACAATTAGAACAATGCAATTGGTTGGAGCTACATCTAGCTTTATTCGTCGTCCGTTTATATGGAAAAATATTAAACTAGGACTTTTGGGAGGTTTTATTGCAGTATTAATGATTTCGGTAGCGTTATACTATATAAGTTTAGAGTATCCAATAATAACCAACGAAAGTGATATGTATATTTATGGAGCAGTTTTTTTAACTGTTATTTTAGTAGGTGCAATTATCACATCATTTAGTACTTTGTTTGCTTTAAATAAATTTTTACGTCTTACAATGAAAGAGCTATATAACTAAATTAGTGCTTAAAAAAATATATAAAATGAATGAAAGTAAATTCCTTTTCGGAAAGAAAAATTATACTTTAATGGCAATTGGAGTTGCAATAATAGCCTTGGGCTATATACTTATGTCGGGTGGTTCGTCAGAATCTGCCGACAACTTCAATTACGAAATGTTTAGCGTAGTACGCATAAGAATAGCTCCTTTATTGGTTATAATAGGATTTGTAGTAAATGTGTGGGCTATTTTAGCAAAGCCAAGTAAATAAAAATATTAAATAAAGGTTAAGGGTAATTCTGAAAATTGTTTTTTTAGAATTACCCTTAACCTTTTTATAAACAGTTTGTTGCTTTTTTTGTAATTATCTGTTTATTAGTAAAATGAAACACAATAAATTACATGTCTATAATATAATTATATGTAGCTTGTTTTTATAGTGTTTAGTAATGATTAATTTATATCAGTTAATAAAATGAGCATTTTAGAAGCAATAGTATTAGGAGTAGTACAAGGATTAACTGAGTTTTTACCAGTTTCGTCGAGCGGACACCTTGAAATAGCAAAGGCAATATTAGGAGGAGATACAGTGCCAGCAGAAAGTATGTTGATGACAGTAATATTACATACGGCTACTGCTTTAAGTACTATAGTTATTTTCAGAAAAGATATAATGGAAATTTTAAAAGGGTTCTTTCAGTTTAAATGGAACGACGAATTTAAATTTTCTTTAAAAATTATAGTATCAATGATTCCAGCTGCAATTATTGGAGTTGCATTTAGCGATGAAATTGAAAATATGTTTGACGGTAACCTTACAATGGTAGGAGCAATGTTATTAATAACAGGTTTACTGTTGTTGCTTGCTGATAAAGCAAAACCATCTGAAAAAAGTGTATCGTTTAAATCGGCACTTATAATTGGAATTTCTCAGGCAATAGCAATTATGCCAGGAATTTCTCGTTCGGGAGCTACAATTTCTACTTCTGTATTATTAGGTATAGATAGAGAGCGTTCGGCACGTTTTTCTTTTTTAATGGTTGTGCCTTTAATTTTAGGTAAAATATCGAAAGATTTATTAAGTGGAGATGTTGTATTAGCAGAATCGTCTTTTACACCAATGGTAGTTGGCTTTGTAGCAGCTTTTATTACAGGGTTATTTGCTTGTACTTGGATGATATCGTTAGTGAAAAAGAGTAAATTAACTTGGTTTGCTATTTACTGTTTTGTAGTGGGAGCTATATCTTTAGGATATACATTATTGTAAAATGCTATTAAATTATTAGCATAATAACACATCTTAGATTCAACTAATAAAGGCAGTACTAAAATGGATTTAGATTATTTTAAAGAAGGAAAAGTTTTTTTAATTGATAAACCACTCACTTGGACATCGTTTAACGCTGTTAGCAAAATAAAGTGGTTGATTAAAAAGGAGTATAAAGTAAAGAAAATAAAAGTTGGTCATGCGGGTACTTTAGATCCGTTGGCTACTGGACTTTTAATTATTTGTACCGGAAAATTTACTAAACGAATTGAGGAATTTCAGGCTCAGGAAAAAGAATATACCGGAACTTTTACTTTAGGTGCAACTACTCCGTCGTACGATCTTGAAACTGAAGTTGATCAAACTTATCCAACCGAGCATATTACGGAAAAAATGATAAACAATGCTGTTGAATTGTTTATTGGAGAACAAAGTCAATATCCACCAATATATTCGGCATTAAAAAAAGAAGGACAACGTTTGTACGACATTGCACGTGCCGGAAAAACTGTTGAAATTGAGCCTCGAAATATTAATATAATGGAGTTTGAAGTTACTAGAATTAAACTTCCTGAAATAGATTTTAGAGTTGTGGTTTCGAAAGGAACTTACATACGTTCTTTAGCTTTCGATTTTGGAAAAAAATTAGAGAGTGGAGCACATTTATCAGCATTACGCCGAACTAAAATTGGAGAATATAATGTTGATGATGCTATAAGTCCCGAAGAATTTGAAACTCAATTTAAAGAAGAGGTTTTATAGAATAAGAAGTTTATATAAAAAATATATTGTGTTTACTATGAATTTAAATACATTTATAATTAAGGAACTGTAAAAGGTTCCTTAATTATTTATTCTAACTTACTACTTGCTACTATTTTGAAATTATTTAATGTAATAATAATTGCTATAACATTACTTGTTGTAACACCCATTGCTTCATACTCTCAGAGTATTAGAGGGAAAGTTATTGACTCTGAAACAAATTTGCCTGTTGAATTTGCAAACGTAATACTGTCTAAATCTAAAAACGGTTGTATGACCGATATTAGAGGAGAATTTGAGTTAAAAAAAGAGAAAGGCGATAGGTTTGTTTTAATTAGTTTTATAGGTTACGAAACTAAAAAAGTTAGAATTACCAAAAAAAGATATTTTGATGTATCGTTGAATCCTGATTCGGAAGTTTTAGACGAGGTAGTTCTGGTGGGAGATAGAACGAAAGAAAATCCTGCACATTTTATTCTGAAAAAAATCAGAAAAAACCACAGTAAATATTCTCTTAAACAAAGCAAAAACTTCTCGTACACTAAGTACGATAGAGTAAGATTTGACTTGTTTGATAAAGATAGCACTTTAAAACATTTGTATGGTTTTAAAGAGTTTAATCAAATGACGGATAGAAAATATACCAAAGACGGGCTTACTTATTTGCCACTTTTACTTTTCGAGGAGGTTAATAAAGTGTATGAAAAAACAATGCCAACAGCTAAAAAAGAGATTTTAGAAGCTAGTAAAACATCGGGTTTTGAAGGTAACGAAAGTGTTACAATGTATATTAAAGAATTGTATTTAGATTATGATGTTTTTAACGATCATATAATTCTTTTCAGAAAAAAGTTTTATAGTCCTCTTTCGTCAACAGCCTTACTAAATTACAAATATGCCATTGTTGATAGTACAATGAGTGATGAAGGAAATAGGTTATATGAAATTGAATACTTTCCACGCCGAAAAAATGAGTTAACATTTAAGGGGTCTTTTTGGGCAGATACAGTTCAGTATGTTGTAAGTAAAATTGATTTAACAGCTACAAAAGGGTTTAATGTTAACCTTGTAAATCATATTAATATTTCTCAGGATTTTAAAAAGATAAACGATCATTTAATTTCGGTTGTTAAAGATAGTTTAACAATGAATTTTACACCGTTTAAAGAGGATCAAACAATTGGTGCTTTGGGTACAAAAACTTCTATTTATTATAATCAGAAATTAAATGCTGTATCTCCGGTATCTTATATTAAGAGTACAAATATTTTAGATACAGTTTCTTATTCGAAAAGTAATGAGGATTGGGATAATTTGCGACCAGTATTGTTGCCTACTACCGATAATCAAGTGTACTCTATGCATGAAGAACTTGGTAAGGATGAAAAATTTATTTTCTTAAATAAATTGGGTAGAATGTTTACTTCGGGTTACTACAATGTTGGTGTTGTTGATTTTGGTAAATATTTTAATACTATTGGACAAAATTACATTGAAGGTTTAAGGTTGCAACTTGGTGCTAGAACTTTTTTTACTAGAAATGACAAATGGCGTATTGGAGGTTATTTAGCTTATGGTTTTAAAGATAATAAGCTAAAGCATGCAATTGGTTTTAAATATTTACTATCAAACAATAATAGAGTTATTTTTTCGATAGGAGCAAGGAGCGATATGGAGCAACGTGGAGTTCTTCTGTCTCAAGAAAATAGTGTTTATTCTAAAAACTATGCATCAAACTTATTAACCATTGGTAAAAATAATAAGCTTACAAATACTACATCTTATTTAGTTGGTTTAGAAGCCGAATTAATTAAGAATTTACGTTTTAAAACCACTGCTAAATACGATGAATTACGTTCTTTATCTCAGTTTAATATGTCGTATTTAGATGTTAAAACGGGTAAGGTAGTTGATGAGTTAAAAGATTTTCAGATAATAGTATCGATGATTTATACTCCTAATAAAAAAGAAATTGGAACAGGAGTTAGCCGTGATAAAGTATTTAATTGGTTTCCTACTTTAAGAGTTAAATATGTTAGAGGATTAAACGATGTTTTAGGTTCGGGTTTCAATTATCATAAAGTTAAATTTTATTATCGACAACCATTTTTAACTGGATTTTTCGGAAAAACAATAAGTACTTTCGAGGCTGGTAAGATTTTTGGAACTGTTCCATTACAATTAATGGATATAATTCCGGGTAACCAAACCTTGCAGGTCTCAGAAAACATGTTTAGCCTTATGGGGTATTACGAATTTGTTTCAGATACGTATACTACTCTTCATATTGATCATCATTTTAATGGTAGAATAATGGGTAAAATTCCGTTGCTAAATAAATTTGATTTGCGTGTTACAACTGGAGCTAGAGCTTTATGGGGAGATATTACCAATCAAGAAAATAGAGATATTAACCGCTCTGAAGTTGACTATTTAGCACCAAATAAAGGTTATTACGAGTATAGTGTTGGTGTTGAAAATATTTTTGATTTGTTGCGTATTGATGCTGTTTGGCGTCCTACGTATTTGAATAATCCTAATTCTCATCCATTTGGAGTTAAATTGGATTTAAAATTTGCTTTTTAATTGTTTTTTTGTGCATTTTTATTGTCATAAAATTTTATTGAGCGTACCTTAATTAATGTTAATTGTAGATGTTATAATCTTATGCAATTAGCATTAATTATAATTTAGTACATCATGCAAAGGCTTATAATGTGGCTTGTTTATATATTGGCTACAAATACCGTTTATTCTCAAAATATTTCTACAGGATGTGTTTCAAATTCCTTGGGTAATTCGGTAGTGGCAAATACAGGCTTTTGGTCGGTGCTTGCAAATCCTTCAAGTAGTGTGGTGAGCAAAAATAATAGTATTGGTGTTGATGTTGAAAACAATTTCATGATTAACGAATTGTCTACTTACACACTTGCCGGTTTATATAAGCTTGATGAGTTTGGAGATGTTACTGGATATATTCAACACTTTGGTTTTACTACGTATAGCATAAATATTGCTTCGGTAGGCATATCTAAAAGCATAAATTCAAGCAACTTCTTTTCGGTGCATTTAAATAATAAGTGGGAAAATTTAAAAACCGATGAATTAAGTTATACGAATTATATACCTGGTTTTCAGTTGGGGTATTTTTCGGTTATTACCGATGATTTTCATTTTGGAAGTACACTTATTTATTCTGTAAATTTTAATAAAAACACGAAAAATGAAACAATGTTTTCGGTAGGTTTTGCATACTATCCTTCAAAAAACGTTAAGTTTTTATTATCTGTAAATCGTAAAGATTTAAATGTAATTTCGGTAAATGCAGGTGCCGAATATTCTTATGATAGGTTACGTATTAGGGGCGGTTATTCTTCTAATCCTAAAAATATATTTATTGGTTTCGGTATTAATTTTGATAGTGTTTATGTTGATTTAGCATTTGGCTTTCATCAAAATTTAGGAAACTCATCGGGGATATCAACAAACTATGTTTTTAATTAATTTTATTTTGATGAGTAGAGTGTTTAAAATAAAATTCAGTAACAGTATTGTTGTTATGCTTTTGTGTTTTAGTTATAACACGTATTCTCAGTCTATTCCTCAATCTATTTCTGAAACCATAATTGAAACAAATATTGAATCGGCAATTGATAGAACATCGGTTAATGATGATGTTATTGAAGGTGGAGAAAGGTTTTCGGAACTTGCGGAAGAGTTTTCTTTGTTGTCGGAATATAAAATAGATGTTAATAATGTTGGAGTAGAAGAAATTAAAAAACTACAACTTGTTTTAAATACTTATCAAATAAGTAATCTTTGGAGCTATTTAAAACGCAATGGAGAGTTGTATTCGGTTTATGAACTTACAAGTATAAAAGGTTTTGATAGAACTGTTATTGAAAAATTAATACCTTTTATAGAGATACTTCCTATAAAATCAATACGAAAATATAGTTTTAAAGATTACCTGAAATATTCTAAAACACACTTGTTGTTAAAAACTCAAATTTTAGATAGTCCTACTAATAACTTCCTCGATTCAATATCTTTTTTCAGTTCAAATTATTCGAAATACATTAAGCTTAAATTTAATTCGATGAACAGAATTAAACTTGGTTTGACTTTAGAAACCGATGCGGGAGAACAAATGTTAAATGGATACGATTCGGTTTTCGATTATCAATCGTTTAATGTTGAGTTTAATAATATGTTTGGTTTTCAGAAAATAGTTATTGGAGATTATGGTTTAGAATTTGGACAAGGATTAGTGCTTTGGTCTACTTTTGGATTTTCGAAAACATCTAATGCTACTAATGTTATAAAACTTAGCAGAGGTGCTGTTTCTCATGGAGGAACAAACGAAAATGAATTTTTTAGAGGTGCAGTTGTACAGTATAAAATATCGGATTTTAGTATTACTCCATTTTACTCTAATAATATTATAGATGCTAATTTAAAAGAACACAACAGTATTGTTAATAGTGGATTGCATCGTACTGATAATGAAATTGGCACCCAAAATAATGTTGAGAAACAAGACTTTGGGTTAAACGTAAAACGAACATTTTCGAAGGTTTCAACATCGGTTACTTATGTTGAAACTAGCTACAATAAGTTTATTAGTTCGGGTAACGAAGTGCGTAACAAGTTTTCGTTTTCGGGTAATAAAAACAGGCTTTTATCGGTTGATTATTTTTGCAATTTAAATGAGGTGTTTTTAGCTGGAGAATTTGCAAAGAATTTTGAAGGAGGATTGGCAGTAAATAGTAGTGTGTTGTTTGCTCCAATGCCCGAATTTAATGCAACGGTATTGTATAGAAATATAAATAAGGAATATAATGCGTTTAATAATTCACCTTTTGCCGAATATTCGTCGGGTGCAGAAAAGGGGGTATATATAGGAGTGAAATCGGAGCTTAATAAATTTTTAACCATAAATGCTTATGTTGATTGGTTTGAAAAAACATGGGTGTATTATTTAAACGATTCTCCATCAAAAGGCACTGAAACAATGTTTAGTGTTGATTATAAGTTTAACAGACAATCGGTGTTAAATTTTAGAGTTAGGCACGAACAAAAAGCAAGTAATGTAAGTGGTAATTATATTGGTTATGAAGTAGATAAAAACTTTTTAAACAAATCGGTTGATACAAATAAAGGAACGTATAGGTTAAATCTGAAAAATAAAATATCTAACCAATTTAGTGTTTCAACGCGTGCCGAATATGTTACGTATAAGCATGTTGATTTTGAAGATGGTTGGTTGCTATCGGAACAAATTGTATGGAAACCTTTAAATAGTGAGTTTCAGGTTTATGCATCGTATGCTGTTTATAATACTGATAGTTGGTTTACCCGAATTTATATTTACGAACGAGATGTGCTTTATGCTTTTAGTGTGCCAGCATATTATGGTAGGGGAGAAAGGTTGTTGATTGGAGCCAAGTATAAAATATTGAAAAATATAAATTTGTGGGCAAGATATTCTGTAGCATCTATTTCTCCAACAAAACAAGGGGTTATGCAAAGAGATAGTTACATTAAATCGTTGTTTAAGTTTCAAGTCCAGATTAAATTATAAATTTGCAAAATATTTCGGACAATGTTGCTGAAATTTAGCAAGTTGAATTTTTAATAAACTAAGGTTTAATAAGGGTTGTACTTGTTTTTATAATAATTACAAATATTTGGATTGATGAAGGTAGATGTTGATAAGTTTTTTACTCCCCGAAATGTAGCTTTGTTTGGTACTATAAGTATTCATGTTTTTTTGATGGCTATATTTTCGCATCTATATTTAGGAGGTAATGGCTATGATACCAAACAGCCTGATTTGGTTATTGATTTTACTGAGGAAGTTGTACAAGAAGAACAGCAGGTTAAGGAAGAAAAAGCTGACTCTGAAAACGAAAAAGTTGCGAGCAATAATATAATGGACGAGTTTAACGAGTCGTACTCTAACCAAGCATCAAGTAAGTCGAACGAAAATAGTATTGAAAGCTTACGTTCTTCTATGAAATCGTTGAACGATGTAAGAGGAGATAAAGGAGAAGAAGCTAAAGATTTGTTTTCGGACGATGCCATTGATCGTAAGGTTGATATGAAACATTATGTTAGGGAAGAGGAAACCGAAGGAAGTGGAAATGCCGATAGAAGTGCCAAAAATGCCTTTACAGGAAATAGTACAGTAAACTATTATCTTAAAAATAGATATAACGATAGAATGCCAAGCCCAGTATATACGTGTATTGAAGGAGGAACCGTATATGTTAATATAGAAGTTAACCAGCAAGGAAGTGTGGTAAATGTAAAGTTTGATAAAAAGAAATCAACAACAACAAATCAGTGTTTAAAAGAAACGGCTTTAGATTATGCCAAAAAGGCTAAGTTTAATAGCGATTTTAAAGCGTCTGAAATTCAGAAAGGTAATATATCGTACACTTTTAGAAAGCAATAAATACAATACTCTGAAAAGAAGTAACACTATATGGTATGTATAATTTTTTCATGCCTTAAATTAAATAATTTTACCACTAATATTGTGGAATAATAGTTGCCTTTAAGGAGTTGAAAGATTTATTAGATACTAAGATAATGTTGTCTCAGTTACTAATAGGTATTTAAGCTCCATCTACTTCGTTTCGCTTTACTTCGGTTATTACGTTTAATATGACGTTTTTATATATTCTACACAAATAATGGCGGAACCAATTAAAAGCAACTTAGCATTTTAATACAGCTATATTTATTAGAGCCCATATTTTTAATTAATACCTCTAAATTAATCATAAATTAGGAGCTTATCTTTTCTGTTTAAACTTACTATATAAATATTTAGGGTTATTAAAGAGTATTATCTTGATATATTGTATAACATGCACTAAATAAGTGCTTTATATTAGAGTTGGTGCGTTATTTTATCAAACTATTTGTAATTACATCGATAAAATTACTTAAATTGTAAGTAATTAATTACAAATCCAGAATATGTACCAGATAGATCCTCACTTAGAAATACTTAGTCCTAATACTACAGAGCCTTTATTCTCTCATGTTTCACATTCAAAAAATATTGATTTGTTGATAATTTGTGAAACAGACAGGAATTTAAAGCTTTTTGAGAATGTGTTGTTACAATCGAACTACACATTTAATATTATGATAAGCGATATTGACGACTTACATACTATAGGAGATAAAAAGCCAATACTTGTACTTGTTTGTATGGAATTAGCAAAAGCTAATAATTATAGGGTGTTTAAGTATTTGCTTGTAAAGGGGCTGAGGTCGGTAATAGTAGGGTCTTATAAGCAATTAGAGAATTTTTCGTTAGATATGCAATGGAAAGCTAACGACATATTAGTTGCTCCTTTTACACCCCAGGAACTTGATGTGGTAATTAGTAATCAGATTATTCCTTTTAATAATTCAGATTTTAACGGAGAGCTATCGAGTAACACAAAAGATGTGCTTGATTTAATTGATCAGCCAATACTTATGTTTCATAAAGATAGGTTGATTTATAAGAACAGGCTTTTTAATGAAATTAATAGCAACATGACCAATAATATCTATGATATTTTTGAATATTCATCTCATGATGTATTAAAGGAAGCTTTGGCTAGTAATAGTAACACATCAACTATTAAAGTAAAATTATTTGATGATGTTAAGAATGTATTGGATGTTAAATTAATGCTGAAACAGAATCAATCTTCTAAATTTACTACTATAGGATTTCTGGTAGAAGAGAAAGAACAGGGTATTGAATTAGAAAATGACACTATAATTAGTAGGTTTCCATTGAAAATTGCAAAAAAAGATGTGTTTTCGGAAAGAGAAACTGAAGTTTTACAACTTTCTATAACCGGAATGAGTTCTAGAGAAATTGCCGAAATCCTTGAAATATCGAAAAGAACCGTTGAAAAGCATAGAGGGTGTATAGTGAAAAAGTCGAATGCTAAGAATTACATAGAAGCAGTAGTGTTGGCAATAAAAAAACGAATTATTTAGATGTTTGTTATCGAGTATAATCAAACAATTATCTTAGAGTTTGATTTATGAAAACCTCATTTTTTAAGTTCTGATAAAATATATTATTTCTTCCTTAAGCCTTGTTTTACAAGGCTTTTTTTATGCCCAATAATTAATGATATGCCTGTAAATTAGTGTTTTACGGAAGGGGTGTGCGTAAGCTGTTTTCTTACATGTAAGTAGTTTTACGTATTGTGAAAACAGTGTTATGGTGGTACTTTTGAATTGTTCAAACGAAGTAAATGAAGTGAGAGCAGAGAGGTTCTAAAAAAGATTTGAAATTATCATCGGTATTTAATAATCGGAGTTACAATTGGTTAAGTTAATTAGTTTAATGATTGTAGCAAAAATTGATTCTTTAAATACTAGGTTATATATAAACATGTAGGCTGATTTTTATTACCAGCTTAAAGTTTAAGAGTAGTAATACTTTAGGAATAGTGTTTATAAATAATGATAAGTGTAAAGTTTGATTAACTATCTGTGCTGAAAGTGATTTACCCGATTATTAGTGTTATTTATTTGTATGAATATTGGTAGTTTTTTATCAGGCTTTGCCAGGATAATTTAACTGAAGATTAAAATAAAACTCAATAAATATTAATTATGAAAAAGTCAGTACTTACGGCTATAATTATAGCCATTCCAATAGGCTTGATGTTTGCTCAAGTACCTGAAAATGTTAACCAAACTGAAAGTAGTGAGGTATCAGATACAAGAGGAAATAATAGCGATTGGTTAAAGCATAAAATGTTATCAAACAATTCGGATGTTTTAAAAAACAATAGTAATAATGTAACAAAGAGTTTTAACCAACAAAAAAAACACCACCACAACCAAGCGCACAACCACAATAAAGCGCAAAGAAAAGTACGCAACCAATTAAAAAAAAATCGAAGAGATTACAACAGAAGAAATATGTTAACTAAAAAGGATACAGTGTTTGTTAATGATAATGAAGGCGTTATTGTTAGTAGTAAAAACAGAAACCGTGTTAGTATTAAGCAAAATGGAAGTTATAAAAGTGTGATTACCATAAATGGCGAAACTGTAATATTAGAAAATAACAACGATGTTAAGGCTAATAAATCAACAGTTATAATAAATGGTAAAGGAAATAAGGTAAAGATTATTCAGTAATGGTTAATTAACTGAGTATGAAGACAAACTTAAAAGTGAACAGGATAACACTATCAGTTTTAAGCGAATTTGTTTTATTACTTAATACCTATAAACTATCATTAAGTTTAGTGTTTATACAAATAATTTGATTGTAAAATTTGTAAGAATGGAGAAATAAAACAGTGTTTATTTAAAGTAACTTTTAGTGTACAATATATCTACTACCCGAAGTTTAACAGATAGTATATTAAAAGCATGTAATATAAGGTTAGTGTTTTAATGGTTCAACAATAAGCCGTTAAGTTAATAACAGAGTATTATATAATAAATTATAACCCAATAGATGCAATGGCATAAAGTATGTATAAGGCAAAATACAATACTAAATGATAATTGCAAAGACATAGAGTAGATGTGTAACACACAACAACAATATTTACCGTGAAAGTAGATGCTCCTAAAAGGAGAAAAACTACACTATGTCGATTAATTAATAACGAATACTCAAAATAACGAAAAAATGATGAGAAAATCAATTTTAATTGCAACTATTTTATCTATACCAGTTAGTGTGTTGTTTGCTCAGGAGTTTCCTACTACAACAACAAATGATAATTCGGTAATACAGAATTTAGAAGGTAATAATAATTTAACTGAGGTGTATCAGTTTGGAATTGGTAATACAGGAACACAAACGGTTGAGTTTTATAACAACTGGGCAGGTTTGAGACAAGAAGGAGATGGGAATAATGTTGATCAGTTTCAGATAGGAGATAGGAACGAAGCATTGGTTGTTCAGAAAGGTAATTTAAATGATGCTCGTCAGGAACAAACAATACACTGGAATGTTGCTTGGTCTTATCAGTTTGGAGATGGAAACACCACAACACAAGTGCAAACTAGTACTGCTGTAAATGAGTTGGGTAAAAACTTGGCAGAAATATATCAGGGAGTGTTTGATTTAGGGAAGAAGTTGGCAGAGGAATCGACAAACAACGGTGCTGATCAGGTGCAAAATGGACAGGTTAACAGGGCTAAAATAGAGCAGTTAAAGGATGGGAATTATTCTATGCAGTATCAGTATGGAAATGGAAATACAGCATTTTCGCATCATGATGGTATTGGGCAGGATTCGAGAATAATACAAGAAGGAGATGATAATAACTCGCACTCTGAAGGATATGGAACAGGTAACTGGGCTAAGGTGTTGCAGAGAGGAGATGATAATATGACTGTAATAATGCAGGATGGAGAGTATGATATAGCAAATATTCAGCAATTATCGAACGAAAATTTGGGTGCAATTATACAAAGTGATGATTTTGAAAATCAGCATGCATTGATTGAGCAAATGGGAGATGATAGAAACAGAGCATTGATAGATCAAAGAGGAGGAGACGGTAATAAAGGAATTGTAGTTCATGATGGTTTTGAAAATGAATCGGAGGTGTTTCAGATTGGAAATGAAAATATAGCTGTGGTTTATGAATATGGAGAAGGCAATTATTCGAAGATTGACCAAACTGGAAGTTATAATAGTACAGGGCATTTTCAGATTGGAAATGAGAACTCTGGAATAACAACAATAACAGGTAATAGTAATTATGCTGAAGTAGCGCAGGGTTTATCGGCGTGGGCAACGGTTCCAGTATCAATAACAGAATCGGGGTTTGTACGTAAAACACCAATGTAGGCAATGGTTATTAATACTTAAGTAACAGTTTTTTAATAAACTCTTTTTAGATGTTAGAGTTTAAAAACTAAAAATATCAGTTAAATAAAATATTGTAACAGCACTTAAATTTTTACAAGATGAGTTTTAAAAGATTGATTTTAACAATGGCAATAATAACATCGATACTAGTAAGAACTGATGTTAACGAAGGAGAATTAGATATTAATAAGCAATAATTATAACGATTTTATTAAAATAAAAAAAGATTACGAGTGTATTGAGTAGTTTTTAATTAAACATCTAAGATAAGTTTAACCAGAGGTTTACCATGCTAAAGGTTATTACAAATAGAGTGTTAATTATTTAAAACTATTACAAGAATTTGAACCAGCCAATTGAGGTTGTAAAAAAGAATATTAACAGTATAAGAAGAAGTAAAAGATGTGTTGTTAGAAGTGTCAACTACCCAATTTTTAACAATGATGATAGGTTTGGCAACACATTTTAAAAAGAAAATTATTACTAGAGTTTTAACTGGAGGTTTACCATGCTAAAAGTTATTACAAGAATTTGAACCAGCCAATTGAGGTTGTGAAAAAGAATATTAACAGTATTAATTAAAGTAATAGTAAGAAGTAAAAGATGTGTTGTTAGAAGTGTCAACTACCCAATTTTTAACAATGATGATATGTTTGACAACACATTTTAAAAAGAAAAGTATTACTAGAGTTTTAACTGGAGGTTTACCATGCTAAAGGTTATTACAAGAATTTGAACCAGCCAATTGAGGTTGTGAAAAGAATATTAACAGTATTAATTAAAGTAATAATAAGAAGTAAAAGATGTGTTGTTAGAAGTGTCAACTACCCAATTTTTAACAATGATGATATGTTTGGCAACACATTTTAAAAAGAGAAGTATTATGAGAGTATTAACTGGAGGTTTACCATGCTAAAGGTTATTACAAATAAGGTTTAAGTATTGATATTAAGTAGTAATAAGGCAAAAAATCTACTTGAATACTAAAACTGTATTACCGTGAAAGTATAAGCAAAGTAAAATTTGTTTAATAATGAAAACAACAACAACGAATAAAAACAACACACAATGAAAATTAGAAAGTCAATTTTAGTAGCAGCGATTTTAGCATCACCAATGGGAATATTATTTGCACAGGAATTACCACCATTACCAGAGTTAGAGACTAATTCGAACACATCGGAACAGATAATAACAGGCGGGAATAACTTATCGGAGGCATATCAGTTTGGGTTAACCAACACAGGATTGCAGGATGTAGAAGGCGATAATAACTGGACAGGATATTGGCAAGAGGGCGATTTGAACAATATGATTCAAACCCAGCGAGGAAGTGGGAATGAGGCATTGGGAGAGCAACATGGAGAATCGAATGTTGCAACACAGAGTCAGTTAGCAGATTGGAACACAGCTTGGTCGTGGCAAAATGGGGTTAACAATAAGGTAACTCAAAAGCAAAAAAGTACAGCAACAAGAGAAGAAGACGGCAACTTGTTAGAGGCTTATCAAGGAGAAACGGGTTATGGAAAACGTAGTTCGGAAGTAGTAGAAGATAACGTATCGTATCAGGAGCAAGAAGGGAGCGATAACTACGGATTAGTAGAGCAAGAAGGAGATAGAAACCAGGCATTTGAGAATCAGAAAGGAGATAGTAACGACGCTGTAATAGAGCAAGAAGGAGACGATAGTTACGCACGTATTACTCAGTTAGGAGATTTTAACGATACAGATATAGATCAGGATAATGACAACTGGGCAGAGTCAACTCAAACAGGATTTAGTAACGATGCTAACGTAGATTCGGATGATGATAACCGAGCAGAGATAGTTCAGGAAGGGAACTTTAACGATGCCGATATAGATCAGGATGATGAAAACGAAGCAACAATAACTCAAAATGGTAACGATAACGAGGCTGATATAGAGCAAGATGATGAAAACGAAGCAACAATAACTCAGAATGGCGATGACAACGAGGCAGACATTGAGCAAGAAGATGATAACAAAGCAACAATAACTCAGGTTGGAGATGATAACGAAGCTGATATAACTCAGGATGATGATAACGAGGCAACAGTAGTTCAAACTGGAAACTATAACGATGTTGATATAACTCAGGATGATGATAACGAAGCAACAGTTGTTCAGACTGGAAACAACAACGATGTTGATATAAATCAGGCAGATGATAACGATGCAACAGTTGTTCAGATAGGAGATTTAAACGAAGTAGATATAAACCAATATGGTGATTATAATGATGCTGAGGTAAATCAGGTAGGAGTTAGTAATGTAGCATTTATAGAGCAAGAAGGTGATAATAATGATGCAGTTATAGATCAGGATGGAAGCAGAAACTATGGAGCAGTATTGGTTCAGATAGGAGAACGAAATGATGCAGATATCGATCAGGACGGAGAAGATAACATAGCAAAAACAAAGCAATATGGTTTTGACAATTTGGCTTACATCGATCAGGATGGAAACCATAACACTGCAACAGTAAATCAGTGGGAAATGGGATCGGATAACAAAGGATATATCTGGCAAGATGGAGAGTGGAACATGGCATCAATAGACCAAGGAGGCGATAATAACGAGGCTTATGTTTATCAAGAAGGGTTGTCAAATGGAGTAGAGGCTCGTCAGTTAGGAGAATCGAATACGTTATTTGTAGGACAAGAAGGAGATCATAACTATTCTAAAATATGGCAAACAGGAAAC
>JAGLDK010000078.1 GCA_023145615.1 Ichthyobacteriaceae bacterium
TTGCGTGAGGGATAGAACGGTTACCCCGCAGTGTTGTTTTGTAGCGATAGCGGAAATACAACGCGAGGAGTATGAGTGATAGCCCGACCATGAAGCGAGAGCGGAATGGACACGCCCATATTATTATTATTATTATTATTACCAAACACATAATAACTTTGTAAAACTACACAGTAAACAAATTACAACACTCCTTAATAAAACCCACTTAATTCTTTAAGAGTAAAAAACCTCAACATATTACTTCATTAATTTCAAATACAATAGCTTATTATATGAGTAGTTTAATTATTTTTGGCATTCTGATTATTTTTCTGAAAATCGGAAAAATAATAGATACAATTGAAAAACGCCAAAATGAATAAAGGAACCGTACTATTTAGTGACAATGCTTTTTTAGAATTAAATACTTTTTTAGAAAACCGTAAAAATACAATTAGCAAAATTTTTATTTTAACTGATACAAATACTTTTAAGTTTTGCTTACCTCCTTTTTTGGAAAAGATGCCGAACCTTTCAGAGTATGAATTGATTGAAATTGAACCTGGTGAGGAAAATAAAAACATTGAAACCATTATTGGTATTTGGGATACCCTTACTGATTTAGGTGCTGATAGAAAATCGTTGCTTTTAAACTTAGGTGGTGGTGTACTTACTGATATGGGTGGTTTTGTTGCTTCTACTTTTAAACGTGGGATGGACTTTATAAACATACCTACTACCCTACTTAGTATGGTTGATGCTTCTACTGGCGGAAAAACGGGTATTGATTTGGGTATGTTAAAAAATCAGATTGGGGTGTTCTCTCTTCCTGAAATGGTACTTGTTTCTTCTGAGTTTCTTTCTACTCTTGAGGCACGTCAATTACGTTCGGGTTTGGCCGAAATGCTTAAACATGGACTTATTGCTGATAAAAAACATTGGGACAACCTTAAAAATATGGAAGATTTAGACATTACAGATCTAGATACTTTAATAAAACAGTCGGTACAGGTAAAAATTAACGTTGTTACACAAGATCCTACGGAAAAAGGCTTGAGAAAAATCCTAAACTTTGGACACACTATAGGGCATGCAGTTGAAACTTTTTACATGAATACCGACAAAATGCTTTTCCACGGAGAAGCTATTGCTATTGGTATGATTGCCGAAGCTCATCTTTCTACATTAGAAACAGGATTAGATTTAAATGATGCTATTGATATTAAAAATACTATTCTGGAATATTTTCCTAAAACAAAAATTGACAGAAAGGATTTTGATGCAATTTTGGATTTAATGAAACATGATAAGAAAAATATTTCGGGAGTTGTGAATTTCAGCTTACTTGATAATATTGGATCTTGTAAATTTGATTGCAAAGCTAATACTAATGACATTGAAAACGCTTTAGAATTTTATATGGCATAGATTAAGCTAACAAACTTAACTACCAAATACTTGCATTAATTAAAAAAGGACATTACTTACAAGTAATGTCCTTTTTTATCTTATTATAAATACACTTTCTCTATATTACAAAAACATATTAAGCTCTTGAATAATTAGGTGCTTCGTTTGTAATAGTAATATTATGAGGGTGAGATTCCATAATTCCTGAAGCCGTAATTTTTACAAATTTCGATTCTTTCATTGTTTCAATATCTCCAGCTCCACAATATCCCATACCAGCTCTAAGTCCACCAACAAATTGGTGCATCGATTCTGACATAGACCCTTTATAAGCCACACGACCTACAATACCCTCTGGTACTAATTTTTTAATATCATCTTCAACATCTTGAAAATAACGATCTTTTGATCCCTTTTCCATTGCTTCAATCGATCCCATACCACGGTAAGTTTTAAACTTACGTCCTTCGAAAATAACAGTTTTACCTGGAGCTTCTTCAGTACCAGCTAAAAGAGAACCTAACATAACCGAATCGGCACCTGCAGCAATTGCCTTAGGAATATCTCCTGTGTAACGAATACCTCCATCAGCAATAACAGGAATTCCAGTTCCTTTTAATGCTTCTGAAACTTGCATTACAGCCGAAAGTTGTGGATAACCAACACCCGCTACAATACGAGTTGTACAAATTGATCCTGGTCCAATACCCACTTTTACAGCATCGGCACCTGCTTCTACTAAATATTTAGCGGCTTCTGCGGTTGCAATATTACCAACAACAACATCTACTTCTGGCACAGCTTCTTTAACCGCTTTTAATATTTCTACCACACCTTTAGTATGCCCGTGTGCAGTATCAATAACTACAGCATCAACACCTTCGGCAGCTAAAGCCTTAGCTCTTTCAACCGAATCGAAAGTTACACCTAAAGCAGCAGCAACTCTTAATCGTCCGTATTTATCTTTATTTGCATTTGGCTTAACCTGAACTTTAGTAATATCACGGAAAGTAATTAAACCAACTAGTTTATCTTGCTTATTTAATACAGGAAGTTTTTCTATTTTATTTTTTTGAAGAATTTTTTCAGCCTGAGCTAAAGATGTACCCTCGCATGTAGTAATTAAATTCTCGGTAGTCATAACTTCTGTTACTGGACGAGCATTTTTCTTTTCGAAACGTAAATCTCTATTAGTAACAATACCAGCCAATTTTCCATCAGAATCAATTACCGGAATACCTCCAATACTATGCTCTTTCATTAAAGCTTTTGCATCTCCAATTTTAGCATCCAACCCTAAAGTAACTGGATCAAGAATCATTCCTGCTTCCGATCTTTTCACTTTTCTGATCATTGCAGCCTGACGCTCAATACTCATGTTTTTATGAATAACACTAATCCCTCCTTCTCGAGCCATTGCAATTGCCATTTCCGATTCTGAAACGGTATCCATTGCAGCCGATATTACAGGTGCGTTTAAAGTAATGTTTTTTGAAAACTTAGTTTTAATTGATACTTCGCGTGGTAAAACTTGCGAATAAGCAGGTACTAACAATACATCATCGTATGTTAACCCTTCTCCAACTATTTTTTGATCTGACATGGGGTGCAATTTTTAATACTATATCTAATATTTAATTGCGTGCAAAACTAACAAATATTTAGAATTTATAAACGTGTTTTCAATATAAATTTCATTATATAAAAAACCTAAAACATAAAAAACAAACAAAGCAAACTTAAGTAGCTGAAAATAAAAAAGTCCCGACTTAAATTAAGTCAGAACTTTTTTATTTTTATACAAATTTATTTAATACCTAATGTGCTATATTTTCAATTAAATATCAACAATTAAAACACTACTAATTGTTATTTACCATTTTAGCACCTTCAATAACTTTTTGTTTCAATGCTTCTTTAAAATCAATAATTCTATTTCTTACATCTTCGTTTTGCGCACCTAAAATTTGAGCAGCCAAAATACCTGCATTTTTAGCTCCATCTAAAGCAACAGTAGCAACAGGAACCCCTCCTGGCATTTGAAGTATTGAAAGTACCGAATCCCAACCATCAATAGAATTAGACGATTTTACAGGCACACCAATTACAGGAAGTGGCGACATTGACGCTACCATACCTGGAAGATGAGCAGCACCACCAGCACCAGCAATTATTGCATTTATTCCGCGTTTGTGTGCGTTTTTAGCATAATCCCAAAGTTTTTCAGGAGTACGATGAGCCGATACAATATCAACTTCTGTTTCAATACCCAACTCTTTTAACACATCAATTGCTTGTTGCATTATTGGAAGATCGGAAGTACTTCCCATTATAACACCTATTTTCATATTTTGTAAGTTTTAATTTTAGTGATTAGTCTACATTTATAAGTTGTTAGTTTTTGTAATGAGCTATATTATTGTTGATATTAATTTTATCAGCACAAAACACAACTATCAATTACGCAACTACTCTAATAGTTTGCTTCACCTTTTCGGCTACTTCTCTGGCCTTATCAATATCGTTATCAACAATAGTAACATGTCCCATTTTTCTGAACGGGCGTGTTTCTCTTTTTCCGTAAATATGCGGAGTAACTCCTGGCATACTCATTATTTCGGCAATACCATCGTAAACAACATCTCCGGTATATCCTTCTTCTCCAACTAAATTAACCATAACTCCACCTACTTTGCTATCGGTTTTACCAAGCGGAAGATTTAAAATAGCACGTATATGTTGTTCGTATTGAGATGTGTAAGAAGCTTCGATAGAATAATGACCCGAATTATGAGGTCGAGGAGCTACTTCATTTACAATAACATCGTTGTTTTTAGTTTGAAACATTTCAACAGCCAACAAACCTGTAGAACCAAGTTTTTTAGCAGTATCAATAGCAATTTTTCTTGCTTTTTCGGCAACCTCTTCTTCTATACGAGCTGGACAAATTACATATTCAACCTGATTTGCAGTTGGATGAAACTCCATTTCTACAACCGGATAACTAACCGAATTTCCATCAGGAGAAGTTGCAACTATAACAGCTAACTCGTTTTTAAAAGGAATTAAATCTTCGGCAATACATTCTCCATCATTTAACAAATCAAGCTGACTTGCATTTTTAATAACCGAAACTCCCATTCCATCGTATCCAAATTGCGTAGATTTCCACACAAAAGGAAATTCAAGAGATTTATTTTCTATTGCCAATTTCAACTCAGCAATATTATTAAATTTTGCAAATGGTGCAGTAGGAATATTATTATCGTAATAGTATTGTTTCTGAATTGCCTTATTCTGAATTATCTCTAAAACCTCAGGCTTAGGATGAACTTCAACACCTTCGGCCTGTAGCTTTTTTAAAGCTTCAACATTTACATTTTCAATTTCAATTGTAAGCACGTCAACGTTTTTACCGAAATTATAAACAGTATCAAAATCGGTTAAACTTCCTTGCTGAAATTCATTTGCGGCTAACCTACCTGGTGCCTCTGCCGATGGATCTAACACCTTAGTTTTAATATCCCATGTACGTGTAACTGCCAAAAGCATTTTACCTAATTGTCCGCCACCCAAAATTCCAAGGGTAAAATCAGAAGAAAAAATATTCTTATTATTCATTTTAGTTCCTGTGTTTTAGAAAAAGCAAAAATAGATAATTACAATTAATTTAAGTGCAATTGAATTTTGTATGTTAATTTTAATAAAAAAACACTCAATATGTTGTAACTTAGATAGTTAAAGAACGTAACGCATAAAGCTATGGATGTAAATAAAATAATTGATGATTTAAAAGCAAGAGGAGAACGCTTAAAAATAAAGTTTGATCTGAGTAAAATTGATGCTGAAAACGAATTTGAGTATCAAAAAGAAAAAATGAATAGTTGGATAGATGAAAATGATTTTTCAATAGAATCTATTAAAGGAACGAGCGAAACTCAAATAGAATTAATAAAAACCAAAATTGATGAATTAAAAGTACAATTAGCACTTGGTAGAGCCGAATCGGAAGAAGCATTAAGAGAGCAAGCTAAAAATCTTACTATAAAATTACACGAAATAAGAGTTGAGTTAGAAAAAAATAAAAAACTCAACAATTTTAAAGACGAAACTAAAGACATAATGGACGAATTTAACGAATCGTTTATTGCACTAAAAGCCAACTTTATGAAAGGTGTGGATGATGTTGACTGGGATAGATACAAATACGAAGCTCAAGATAAATTTGATAAATTTAGCAAAGAAGCCGAAGAATTAAAAGGAGAATCAACAGAAAAAATTGAAGCTTTTAAAGTTGAAGTACAAAAAGCTTGGAGTAATTTCAGAAAATCATTCAATAAAGAAAAAGATACATAAAATTTAAAATAAATAATTAGCTTAAATTTAAATTAATAGATAAGATTTAAAGTATATATTAAAAATAGCTAACATAAGTTACAGCTACAAATAGTATAAAACTCACTATTATTATAATGTAATAAACAACAAAACTAGTATAAGAAATATTACAATTTTTAATATATACTTATTTTACAAAGCTTAGATTAAAAAAAAGGAAGTAATACTATTACAAGTACTGATACAAGTTATTTTAAACACAAATAATTGATTGCAAATTAATTACATATATTTTTACATATAACGTATTAAATAATAAAATACTCAACAGCATTTAAGCCTTGTAATTTTACACTTAAACAGAGTAATTACCTATGTTAGGTATTAATTACTAGTAGGTTAAAATGATATATTGTTGATGTAAAATTGCAAAATATTAAAGTGTTATAGTTTAAAATTGAGTTATATTTGCGCTCGTTTTTGAATTATTGCATTTTTCAATGAAAAGATAGAGTCTGTATGAAAGATAGAAAGGAAGTACAATTACACGATAAAACATTTGAAATTTTCATCACCGAAGATGAAATACTAAAAGCAGTTGAAAAACTGGTTTCTGAAGTAGAAGAAAAAATTGGAGATGACAACCCTTTATTTATTGGAGTGTTAAACGGATCGTTTTTAGTTGTGGCAGATTTTGTAAGACGCTACAAATATAATTGTGAAGTTTCGTTTGTTAAAATGGCATCGTACGAAGGAACTGGATCTACCGGAAAAGTTAAAACACTTTTAGGTGTAAATGAAGATTTAAAAGGAAGAAACATTGTTATTATTGAAGACATTGTTGATACTGGAAATACTCTTGAAGAGTTACTTAAACTTTTTGGAGATAAAGAGTTAAAATCATTAAGCGTAGCAACACTATTTTACAAACCCGAAGCTTACAAAAAAGATTTTCCTATTGAACATATTGGTATGGAAATAGAAAACAAATTTATTGTTGGTTATGGTTTAGATTATGATGGTTGGGGTAGAAACCTTCCACACATTTACAAACTAAAAGAGTAATAAGTAATGGTTAATTTTTAATTGTCAATGGTTAATTATCTAGCATATATAAATGCTAGTTAATTTAAATTTATATACACAAATAATTGTATTATGGCACTTAAATATTTTCATTACTCCAACTTAATTAACACAAAAGACGTTATACCTTTTTTATTAAAAATATTTTAAATGCTAAATTTTGGGTTGCATTTATTGAGTTTATATTCTATAAAAGCTCGTTATTATTAATAAAAAAACATATAATTGCCTACTTATAATAATATCATATAAAACTAACAAAATGATAAACCTAGTATTATTCGGCCCTCCAGGTGCAGGAAAAGGAACTCAAGCTGAGTTACTAATTAACAAATACAATCTTAAGCATATTTCTACAGGAGATGTTTTCAGAAAAAACATTAAAGAAGAAACTGAGCTTGGATTAAAAGCTAAATCTTATATTGATAAAGGAGAATTAGTACCCGATGCAGTAACTATTAGCATGCTAGAGGATGTTGTTGATTCAAATCCTGATGCAAATGGTTTTATATTCGACGGTTTTCCTCGTACAACTCCACAGGCTGAATCATTAGGAAAATTTCTTTCTGCTAAAGACATGCAAATTAGCGCAATGTTAGCACTTGAAGTTAAAGACGAAGTTTTAGTTGAAAGATTACTTAACAGAGGTAAAGATAGCGGAAGAGCTGACGATGCTGATGAATCAATTATTAAAAACAGAATTTCTCAATATTACGAGAAAACTGCTATTGTAAAAGATTTTTATAGCGCACAAAATAAATATTTCGGAATTAATGGTATTGGTTCTGTAGAAGAAATTTCTGTGAGATTATCGAATATTATCGACACACTATAATGTTATTTTAAGGTTTGGTTTTTGATTTTAACTATCAAAAACCAAACCTTATTCTTTAATTTAATGTTAAATTATTAAATTAATATAACACTGATATAACATTAAGGATTAATTTGATTTGATTAAATTAGAGGTATCCTTTTATAACAAATAGAATAAAGTGTTAGAAAACAAAATTTCGAAACACTAAACTACAAACATATAATTAAATGGCACAAGGTTCGCAATTTGTTGATTACGTAAAAATAAACTGTCGTACAGGTAAAGGCGGTGCAGGTTCTTCTCACTTATATAGAGATAGACTTACGGCTAAAGGAGGTCCTGATGGTGGTGATGGTGGCCGTGGTGGTAACATCATTGTAATAGGTAATGAAAACTTGTGGACGTTGTTAGAGTTTCGTTATAAAAAACACGTTAAATCCGGACACGGAGAAAACGGAAGCCGACAGGGTATGCACGGTGCTAATGGAAACGACTTGTTTTTAGAAGTACCATTAGGAACTGTTATACGCGATGGTGAAACTGGAGAATATATGTTTGAAATTACCGAACATAATGAAGAAGGTTTTTTACTTGAAGGTGGAAAAGGTGGACTTGGAAACACTCACTTTAAATCGCCAACTAATCAAACTCCACGATATGCACAGCCGGGTATGTCAGGTGCAGAAGAATGGCGTATTTTAGAATTAAAAGTATTGGCCGATGTTGGTTTGGTTGGTTTTCCTAACGCAGGTAAATCAACTTTATTATCGGTAATTAGTGCTGCAAAACCTAAAATTGCAGATTACGAATTTACTACACTAGCACCAAACATTGGTATAGTACCTTACCGTGATTATAAGTCGTTTATTATGGCTGATATTCCAGGTATTATTGAAGGTGCTGCCGAAGGAAAAGGTATCGGACATAGATTCTTACGTCATATTGAACGTAACTCGTCTTTACTATTTATGGTAACTGCCGATGTTGACAGCATAAAAGGTTCATACGAAATTCTATTAAACGAATTAAGAAAATTCAACCCCGAATTACTTGATAAACGAAGAGTTCTTGCAGTTACAAAATCAGATATGCTTGACGATGAGTTAATAGAAGAAATGAAAGGTGATTTACCTACTGATATTGAAACTGTTTTTATTTCATCAGTAGCACAAGTTGGATTAACCGAATTGAAAGACTTAATTTGGAAACAACTAAACGAAGAATATTAAAGTGTACTTTTTAGCAAATGCTAAAACTATATTTAACTTATTATATAAAAAGCCACATAAGATTGTATAAATCGTATGTGGCTTTTTTCTTAAATTTTATTAACATTTTACACATACACTTATTTAACTTATTTTAAATTAAGGCTATATGTTAAAAACAGCAGGGAATTATTATTGTTTAGTACCGTAATATTGAGCATAGCATATAAATAAAAGCTGAGTAAATGTTATAGAAACATCAACAGAGATAACAGTGAGTATTTATTTGGAATGATAGACTCTTTATACTCTGCAAAGCTCCGCTCAAGGTAACGATATTCTAACTTATTTGATTTTAATAAATTGAGAATATCTCACTTTTAACGCCCCTCTGCAAACAACATAAACCTGAAGTTAACTACTAAAATTAAACATTAACTAACATAGCTTTTATGAAAGCATCGTACAAAAAATATATTCTTAATTTTAAATTGCCTGCGGGTACGTCTCGTGGGGTTTTAAAAACCAAAGAAACTTTCTTTATAAAAATATCAAACAACAATAAATCAGGAATTGGAGAATGTTCAGTTTTCAGAGGTTTGAGTTACGATGATGTGCCTAATTACGAACAAAAACTACAATGGGTTTGCAACAATATTAATTTAGGCGAAGATGAACTTTTAAAAGAATTAACTCATTACCCATCAATACAATTTGGTATTGAAACTGCTTTTTTAGATTTAAAAGCAGATAAATCAATGGTGTTATTTCCTTCGAATTTTACTAATTGTAAAGATTCAATATCAATAAACGGACTTATTTGGATGGGAGAATTTGAGTTTATGATGAGTCAGATTTCCGAAAAATTAAAACTAGGTTTCAATTGTATTAAAATGAAAATTGGTGCTATTGATTTTGATAAAGAACTTGAAATGATAAGCAATATCCGAAAAAAATATTCGGAAAACGAAATAGAAATACGAGTTGATGCAAACGGAGCTTTCAATAAAAATGATGCTCTGAAAAAACTAAAACTACTTGCTAAACTCAATCTACATTCAATTGAACAGCCTATTAAACAAGGGCAAGAACTTGAAATGGCAAATTTGTGCAAACATGCAAGTTTAAATTCTGTTTTAGATATTGCTTTAGACGAAGAATTGATTGGAGTTATTGATTTAAATGATAAAATTGAACTTCTAAATAATATAAAACCTCAATACATTATTTTAAAACCAAGCTTAATTGGAGGAATAAAAGGAAGTTTAGAGTGGATAAAACTTGCCGAAGAACGTGGTATTAATTGGTGGATTACTTCTGCACTAGAAAGCAATATAGGACTAAATGCTATTGCCCAGTTTACCTATACTTTAAATAATAAAATGCATCAAGGTTTAGGTACGGGAAGCCTTTTTACAAATAACATAACGTCTCCCTTGTTTGTTGAAAATGGTAGATTATTTTACAATAACAATATTGATTTTGAAGATATTGACTTTTAAAACCTCAATATAATTTTAATAATTATGAAAAAAACATACACTACTACCCTACTATTATTTTTATTCAGTGTAAATATAATGGCACAAAAAGCCGATGATATAATTGGTAAATATCATTTACCAAACAATATTGACGTTGAATTTTTTAAAAAAGATTTAAAATACTTTGGCAAAATCATAAAGCTAAATAATTTTGAAAACGGTATGAAAACCGACTTAAATAATCCAAATAAATTAAAACGAAATGATTTATTGATTGGCAAAGTTATTATTGAAAACTTAGAGTTTAATGCTGATGAAAAACAATGGATAAACGGTAGTATGTACGGTGCCGAAAAAGGACTTATTTTCGATTTTAAAATAACTAAATACAGAGATTCGGAGATTGAAATTGTAGGATCTAAATACATTTTTTGGAAAACTTTAATTTGGACTAAAATTTAATGTAGTTACGTTGTATAACTACACATGCTACTATTAAACTAATAAGTGTTTTTAGTAAAATTTACTACAAACATAACACCATTAGTAAAAACTTAATATCGGCACAATAAATGATACAATCGATTGCACAATTTGTATTATTTATCATATATTTGTGTAATAACCTGTACTAAGTACACGTAAAGCCACAACACTATACAACACTACATACTATGAAAGTACTATACTACATTGTTTTTTTAACTATAACTTTTAGTAATTATATTATAGCACAGCCACAAAATTACTTGGGAGATTACGCTTCAGACGACATGAAAAATATGTTAAACAATATGCAAATGGGTGATCCTCCACCAACTCCTATTGATAGTTCAATATTTATACTTGTTTTTATTGCAATAGCGTATGGTGTTGCAACAAATTACTTTAGTAAAAAAAATTCAACCATTTAAAACTTACAATTTAAATAAGCATTAAAAAAACCAAAGCATTAGTAGTAGACTAATGCTTTGGTTTTTTTTGTCTCATATTTTAAAACACTAAACTTAATTTAAGCAACAAAAAAAGCCATTTTAAATATGTAAGGTTTACATACTTAAAATGGCTTTTTTTTCAGTTAGTTATTTAATAACTCTTAAAACACAACTTAGTTTTTAATTATTTTAACAACTACTTCGTTAGAAGTTTTACTTGTAATTTTAACAAAATACAAACCTTCTTTTAATTCTGTAATATCATATTTTTCTTGCTTATTAAATTTCTTTACAGTAACACCATTTACATCGTAAACACTAACGTATTCTATTCCATTAGTTTTATCGTTTATAGTAAAGTAATTAGATGTTGGATTTGGATAAACCTCTATTTCTGCATTGTACGTTAAATCAATATCTGTAAGACTGTTTTTAGGCATAAATAATATCTCGAATCTATCATGAACCTCCTCAGCTTGATTTACAGAAAAAGTATGACTTATTTTTTGCAAGTCTATTGTTTCTCCAGAATACTTATCTAGCAAAATAATTGGAGAGTTTAATAATTCACCTTCTACTTTAACTAGTTCAATAGTAAATTCCGAATCAAATAAATTAGTTGATGTATATCCTAATTTTACAACATCACCACTAGTAAATTCTTTTTTACCTTGAATTACTAATTTCCTATCATCTATTAAAGAATAAAATGACATTCCACTTCCGTTATCTGCCTTATCTCCATCGTAAAGATTATCAAAACCATCGGTTGCATTAGCATTAAAACCAACTAATATTTGATTTGATGATTGTTGATTATTAACATTAATCCAAAATCTATTAGGTATAGTATCTCCTGTTGTTTCTATAATATCATTATTTCTTTTATAAAAATTAGAGTTACCATAAGTGTTATCTATACTTAAAACCTGCATATCAGGAGTAAAAGTTACACTACCTTCAACCTCAGCATCAACATAAAAACCTTGTCCCGATGCCATAATACCTTCAGTTAAAACATCTACTTCATCTACTCCAAATGTACCTCCTGTTGCATTATAACTTGCGTAATCATCATTTAGGTATTTACCATCTACTATTCCAGTGGTATGAGTCCATACATGAATTGTACCAATTATTTTTGTTTCATTTACTTTCAAAAATCTTTTAATACTAATAGCTGATGAATATGGATTTCCAATAATATTTTGATCATTTACATCAGTATCAGGATTACCATCACCATCATCAACATCTGCACTAAGATAAATAGGTAATGTAATATTCCCACTATTAACTACTCCTCCATTCTGCACTCCAAATATTGCTTTATGCACACTTGAGTTACCATCAGTACCAGGCCATCGTGCAATATATCCTTTACCAGGAATCATCATACTACTACCAGTTTCTCGTTTCCAACTATCTCCATTATCATCATATTGATTATTATCAGCATCGTTATAATTTTTGGTATTATAAGAAAATGCCAAATCGGCTCCGGTATTTAATAACGATTTTTGAACAGTTGTTTCAACTGGCGACGACCAATATGTATAATCATTAATAGTTGCTCTAGCATCTCTGTTTACAATATACTCTCCGTTTACTACAATGTTTGTTAACGAACTTCCACTTTTAAACGAACCACCATTTTCTATAACCACCTTACCATTAATAGTAAAACTGTTACTTACATACAAGTTTTTACCAGAATACACTTTAAGCTCTTTACCCGCATTTACAGTTAATGATTTGGCAAAAATTTCATTTCCATTTAAATTTGCTCCACCAATATTAAAATTAGCATCAATAATTACTGTTTTATTAGAGTTAGGTAAACCATTACTCCATGCAGTTCCATTCCAAGTTGTAGTACTTGTAATTTTATTTTCGAAATCAAGTTTCAATACCGCTGGTTTTGAATTAGAAATACCATTAATCCCCAATTCATTCATAGTAGTACCATTCGATCCATCAATTGCAAAATATTGATACCTATTAGCATCATAACTATTATTATCAACCGACAAACGGAAAAATATGTATTCTCCTTCTTTATATATACTATTTATATAGTTTACTAAAACATCTTCTTTGCTAGTAGAAACCCAACCTTCAACATCTTTTAAACCTAAAGTATTTAATTTTTTGAATAAATCATCTTCAATACCTACATCGTTTCCATTACCATTACCAAAACTTCCAGAATAATAATCGTTAGCCGAAATTACATCTAAAACATTTGTAGATTCTAAACCATACAAATCGATATTAGAAGTAAACCAATCTCTACCAAACGATTTAAAAACATCAAGCTCTGCACCTACTACCGCATTTTTACCAGTAGGAAAAGAAGGTAATTTAAAAGGAATTATAACACTTGTTAAATTAGTATTTCCTGCATCATCACTATTTCCTAGTTTTAAATGGTTTATAGTTTGTGGATTTTTTACAGTCATGTATTCAGTAGTAGTTCCAGCTTTCAAAACTTGACTATCATTAACTACTTTTGTTGGATCTGAAACAAATCCATCTCCTGATGATGCTGTAATAGAAACTGATAATGGAGTTTCTACAGTATATGTTAAAACTAAAGTTGGTTTTACACCTGTTGTATTATCTGCAGAATTAATATACCATTGCTGTAGAGTGGTAATATTATCAGGACTAAGTCTTAAAAATACAAACTTTTCTGCACCATTATTATCATACTCATTTTTTATAAACTGTAATAAATTAGCCGATCCTATAGCATTAGTAGCAACATTACCCGTCTCAAATCCACTAGCTAAAATATTATCTTGCAATTTTCCTGATCCAGCATCTAAACCTCCATAATAATCCGTTTTTAATACAGTTGCAACCTCTCGCTTTGGTATTCCATATAAATCAACATTAGTTCCTCCTACAGTATTACCTCCCGATACAACAAATTTAAATTCGGCTCCAGTTATAGTAATACCAGAAGATGGAAGTTTGAATGGCATAACAAAACAAGCTGTTTTTTCATAAGGAACTTTTCCTAATTTATATAATACTCCTCCAGGAAAAGTTCCATTTTGTGCAACTATAACATCTTCCTTACCCGCAATAATCTCAATAGTTTCAGTTACTACTGGTAAATTCACTTCTTGCACTAAAATATCAAAGCTTTTTGCATCGGTATTACTTCCGTCAGATACGGTTACTGTAACAGTATAACTTCCTGCATCTCCCGTTTGTGGATTAACATTTAACTTAGCCGTTCCATCTGTATTATCAGTAAATGTTGCAAAGCTTGGTTTATCAGTAACTGTAAAAGTTAAACTATTGTTTTCTGCATCAGTAGCCGAAATACTTATTTCATTACTAGCATTTTCAATTACAACAACATCGCTAATATTATTTAGTATTGGCGAGCTATTAGAGTTAAATACTTCTGACACTTCAATATTAAAAGTTCGCTCAACATCTTTATCTCCATCAGATACTTTTACTGTAACAGTATAATTTCCTACATCACTGTTTGTAGGATTTAAATCTAATTTAGCTGTTCCAT
>JAGLDK010000079.1 GCA_023145615.1 Ichthyobacteriaceae bacterium
AAAAACATACTATTAAATATAATTACAATTACAACTAAAATACAACTACAATATAATGATTCTCAATTACTTAAGTATTAGTACAGTTACATCCTAAAAAAAAGACATTACAAACATTATAAAACGTTATATTTTAATGTTATATTTAGAGTAGACACCTAACAAAATAGACAATATTTTAGTAGGTTTGTAAAAAATCAGCTACTTGTAAAATGTATAAATATATTACGCTATCCATAGTATCAATTCTACTAATTTTAAGTTGCTCATCAACCCAACATATTGTTAATGGTGATAAAAGTTTTGAAGGAGAATTTTACCGAGAAGCAATTTCTCATTACGAAACTGCTATAACCGAAAATGAAAAATCAGAAGATGAATTAACTAAATTTAATTACGATATATCTGCCAGAACATATAGCAGACTTGCAGAAAGTTATTTTTTAGTATTCAACTACAAAAAGGCTGTCAAGTACTACAATCTATTTGAACTTAAAAATACATCGGGAGAAAAAAAACATTTAAAAAATTACTCTCAAAGCCTTAGAGCAATTGGTGAAATTGAAAAATCGAAAGTATTACTTACCGAATTTAATACATTAATTAAAGATACAACTGCCTTAACCGACTTGGATAACCTATACAATTGGGTTGAACAAAGCGATGAAACTGGCCCGTATAAACTAAAGAGAACTAATATAATGTCGGGAAGAAAATTTTCGGGAATGCATTTCAGAAATAACAACCTATATTACTCTACTCCCCGACGACTAGATCTTAAAGAGCTTACATCGATGTACAAAATTGTAAAAGCTGAAAGTAAAAAAAATTCTAACAGAATGTTTTTTGAAATTAAAGATGTAAAGAATATATCAAACTATAATTTCAATAACGGATCGGTATCTTTTAACCAAGATAAATCAAAAATGTATTATTATACTGATGCAAAAAATCAGAAAGACTACATTAAAAACAACAAAGTTGGACACTTGTATTTTGGTAATAAAAAGCAAGTTATAAAATCGGCACAATTAAATATAGATAGTACATATTCTAATTCAAAAAACATAAATTTTTGTTTTAATAGAAGCAATAGCTACACACATCCTTTTGTAACTAAAGATGGACAAACTATGTATTTTGTTTCGGATATGCCAGGTGGCGAAGGTGGATTTGATATTTATAAAAGTGAAAAAGATGGTGACTATTGGAATACCCCTGTAAATTTAGGTCCTACTGTAAATACCGATCAAAACGAACTTTTTCCTTTTTTCAATAATAACGAACTTTACTTTGCATCGTACGGACATGTTGGTTTTGGAGGAAGCGATATTTTTGTTGCTAAAAAAGATGGAGATGCTTTTTTAATGGCCGAAAATGTTGGAAAACCAATAAATTCGGAACGTAACGATTTAGGCTTAATATTTATTGACGACGAAAATATAAAAGGATATTTTGCAACTAACCGACACGGTACAAAAGGTAACGATCAGGTTTTTTATATTAAAAGAAGAAATAAAGACAGTATTAAAATAGTTTCCGATTCGTTAGAATACACTACAACACAAACAGCAGTTATTAACCTATATAAGAAATACGGAAACGAATATAAGTTTATTGAAAAGAAAATAACAGATGGTAAAGGTGTTGATTTTAGAATAGATAAAGGTATTACTTATAGAATAATTTCGAAAAACATAATGGATTCTTCTAATGTTATAATGAATATTAATCCTGAAAATAGACGAAAAAAATACACGTTATATACCGACTTGTTTTTTCCAACTCCACACAAAAACAAGGCCGATTCTACCAACTATTATTTGGCTCAATACAATGTTGACAAAACTAATAAAGACGTATTTAAAAAATATGCCGATTCGATACACTACCCTACCGAAGGAACGTATGCTGTTAATGGAGCTTTTGAAAAATTTGACAACTTAATTAAACAGTTAAACGAAACTAAAAAAAGATACACCGATTCTTATGTAACTTTTAAATACATAAAATCGTCGAATCTCTACTACAATTTAATATATATTGGAGATAAGAAAAAAGAAACAATTAGTAATTTTAAAGCCTTAAAAAAACGTGACTTTTTTAATGAATCGTGGATGACATACATTAGTAAAACAATGCAAATTGACTCAATGAATATACCTAATGTAAACAAAAACACAAACGCATTTTTAAAAGAAGAGGTTAAAACAAACAAACCTAGTAATAAAGAAGGTTAATTTAAAATAGAAATTTAGTATAAAAAAATCCCACTTAATTAACAAAATTAAGTGGGATTTTTAGATATTTACTCACTTATATTTACTCAATAATAAAACAACAATTAGTAATATTGTTTTATCAAAAAAACTACTAATGAACATCTTTAATATAATTACCAAGCAAAGATGGTATAGGAAAACTGTTATTGTTTTAAAAAAAACTAAAATAATTGGTTTAGAAGGTCTATCTATGTTTGATTTTATAGAGCTTTACTCTAAAGGATTAATTGAAGGTGCACTACCTACAAGAGCTGGATATATTTCGTATAGTTTTTTTATGGCATTATTTCCATTTATACTTTTTATACTTACCCTTATACCCTATGTTCCTATTGAAGGATTTCAAAACGATTTATTCAAAACTTTAGAACACATAATGCCACCCGATACTTTTAATGCGGTTGATTCTACTATTGCCGATATTGTAACTATAAAACACGGAGGTTTGCTATCGATAGGTTTTTTTATGGCCGCTTTACTTGCAACAAATGGTATTAATGCAATTATATCGGGACTTACTTTTTCGTATCATAAAATTGAACTTCGCACAACTTTTAATCAATATTTTACATCGTTATGGTTAACATTTGTACTTACAATGTTATTTATCACTTCGGTTATGATAATTATTACTTCAGAAGTTGCAATGTATCAGTTTACCAAAAATGAGTTAATTAAAAGTTGGATTCCTACCATTGTTTTAGGAGGACGATATATTACTTTAATGTTGCTATTATTTATTTCGGTAGCTATGATTTTTTATTACGGACCTAAATCTAATCAGAAATGGAGATTCATGTCTCCTGGTGCATTTTTATCAACAGTATTAATTATAATTACATCTTATTTATTCGGAATTTACGTTTCAGACTTTGCTCAATACAATAAACTATACGGATCAATTGGTACCTTATTAGTAATTATGGTTTGGATTTATATAAACGCTCAGTTGCTACTTGTTGGTTTCGATTTAAATGCAAGCATTATTAATATTAAGAAATATGGCAACAAAAAACTAAACCGAAATCCTTGTAAATAATAATTAATTAAAATAGTGAACAAGTTAACGTTTTGTAACCAACTCACCTTTTAATACTGCTTTATCAACTTACAAAAACAATCAACTAAATTTAAAATGCAAAAATCAACCATCAACATAAAAGGTAGTTTACTAAATTTATCAACACCTAAAGTAATGGGTATCTTAAATACTACACCCGATTCTTTTTTTTCGGATAGTAGAATTTCGGAACAAGAACTTTTGCACAACCGTATTTTAAAAATGATTGATGATGGAATGGATATTGTTGATATTGGCGGGTATTCATCTCGTCCGGGTGCTGATGATGTTACAGAGAAAGAAGAAATTAAAAGAGTTGTTAATGTAATTGATTATATAAGTAAAACCTTTCCGAAACTGCCTATTTCTATTGATACTTTTAGAAGCAAAGTTGCCGAAAAAGCAATTGAAAATGGTGCAGGTATTATAAATGATATTTCGGCAGGAGAGTTTGATAAAAACATGTTTAATCTTGTTGCAGAAACAAAGGCACCGTACATAGCTATGCACATGAAAGGAACTATTAAAAACATGCAAACAAATCCTGTATACAATAATATTATGCAAGAAATGATGTTTTATTTTTCGGATAAAGTAAATAGACTTTTACAACTTGGAGTTAACGATATTATTATTGATCCAGGTTTTGGTTTTGGAAAAACTGTTGAGCATAATTACGAAATTTTAAATAATTTTGAGTTACTACATAATATTGGGCTTCCAATACTAACCGGATTATCTCGAAAATCGATAATTAACAAAGTATTAAACACCACTCCTAACCAGGCTTTAAACGGAACCACGGTATTAAATACAATTGCTTTATTAAAAGGAACTCAAATAATTAGGGTTCATGATGTTAAGGAAGCCAAACAAGCAATTATTTTAGTTGAAAAAACAATAAATCAGACTTTGTAATACAAAATATATTTATTACATTTGCCACCGCTTTCAGGTTAACTATTAACTAATAAAGGCATATTAGATTTATCAACCGCTGACGATATACGTGGATGTTGATTAATTATAATTTTTTAAAATCATCAATGATGGATTTATTAAAATACGTACAAGATTCGGTAACAAGAAATGACTTACCAGAATTTGGAGCAGGTGATACTATCACTGTTTATTATGAAATTCGCGAGGGTAACAAAACTCGTACTCAGTTTTTCCGTGGAGTTGTTCTACAAAGAAGAGGTGCAGGTGTAACTGAAACTTTTACTATTCGTAAAATTTCAGGTACTGTTGGTGTTGAGCGTATCTTCCCAATTAACTTACCTACAATTCAAAAAATTGAAGTTAACAAAAGAGGTAAAGTACGTAGAGCTCGTATTTTCTATCTACGTGAACTTACAGGTAAAAAAGCACGTATCAAAGAAAAAAGATCTTAATCAAGATTCAAGATACAATAATAAAAGGCAGGTAGAATTTATTTCTATCTGCCTTTTTATTTTTAATAAAAAACTACCACAAACAATCTACAATAATATGATAACTCACAACCACAAATTCAGAATAAAATACTCCGAAACCGATAAAATGGGATTCGTTCACCACTCAAATTATGCTCGTTTCTACGAAAATGCACGTTGGGAATTATTCAGAGAATTAGGCATTCCTAATTCTGAAATTGAAAAGTTAGGCATTTTTATCCCGGTAATTGCCATGGATTTTAAATTTACAAAACCTGCTTTTTACGACGATGAAGTTACTGTTGTTACCACTATTAAAGAACTACCATCAGTAAAAATGAAATTTCACTATCAACTTATTAATTCTGATAATAAAATTATAAATAGCGCCACTGTTACTTGTGCTTTTATTGATAGTAAAACAAGTAAAGTAATGAGAGCTCCTAAATCTATTACTGAAACTTTATCTCGTAACTTTAATGGTGTGTTGCACAATTTAGTTTAAACAGATTTTTACAAGCGTATTAAATACAAAAATAATT
>JAGLDK010000008.1 GCA_023145615.1 Ichthyobacteriaceae bacterium
AATTTTTAAATCCTGTTTTTTATTTACAAAGTGTTAAATTGATAATTGCACATTGATAATTCACAATTTAACGGAGTGTTATAATTGACAATTATAAACTGACCATTATTTACTTAATTACATATTTAATTTCCTCCACAATTTCTTTTATACTCTTAAAATCTGTAATAACATTAAACTCAGCTTTATTATAAAAATCAACTCTTTTACTTAAATGAGTTGCAATAAAACCATGTAACTCTTCATCGGTTAAATCTTTTATAATAGGTCGTTTGCTTCTATTTTTACTTAAATACATAAATAATGTATCAACACTTGCGTTTAAGTAAACCGATTTTGAATGTTGATTTACAAAATCCATATTATCGAAATAAACAGGCGTACCACCTCCTAACGACAAAACCACATCTCCCCCGCTAACAAGTTTTCTGAGAGATTGTTTTTCAAACTCTCTGAACCAATTTTCTCCTTTTTCTTTAAAAATTTCGGAAACAGTCATTTTAGTTTCAGATTCAATATAATCGTCTAAATCAATAAATTTAATCCCCAATTTTAACGAAAGTAACTGTCCATAAGTCGACTTTCCACTTCCCATATACCCTAATAAGGTTATTACCGACATTCTTTTTTATTTTAATTATGCATCAAAAGTATATAATATTATCTACACTCTACTTAATTTAAGTTCATCAAAGTAAAAAAACATCAAAATTGATACGTATTAAAACTATATACTGAAAACAAAAAAGTACAATACCATAAATATAATCAATACATAAAAAACACAATTATCTAATATTAAACTAATTGAAAAAATAAAAATTGTTTTTATTAACTCAACCTATTTTTCATTTATATACTGATATTTTAACCTCATAAATTCAACTTAAATAAAAGCACCAAAACAGAATAATACACTTAAAATAATAAACAAATATTAGTTACATTTGCACGGTTTTGAGTAAATTAAGCACTATAAAAAAACACTTTTAATATGGATTTAACTACTGAATATTTAGGACATAAACTTAAGAACCCAATTATTGTGGGTAGTTGTGGACTAACTTCATCTGTAAATAAAATAAAAACTTTCGAAAACTCTGGAGCTGCGGCTGTAGTTTTAAAATCGTTATTTGAGGAGCAAGTTGATCAGGAAAACCTGAAAGAGCAAGATACTAATATGTATTTGTATCCTGAGGCTGCCGATTACATGAAAACTTATACTAACGAAAAAAGTTTCGACAAATATTTAACTCTAATTAAAGACGCAAAAAAGGAAGTTAACATTCCTATTTTTGCTAGTATTAATTGTTATTCAGCTGGTAATTGGACTGATTATGCCAAGAAAATTGAACAAGCTGGTGCCGATGGTTTAGAACTTAACGTATCGTTATTACCTTCTGATTTCGAAATTTCAGGTTCAGAAAATGAGCAAATGTATTTCGATATAATTGAGAAAGTTCGTAAAGAAGTTTCTATACCAATTGCTTTAAAAATGAGTAATTATTCGGCAGGTTTATCAAAACTGATAAAAGAATTAAGCTGGACTAAAAATGTTGATGCTTTTGTTTTATTCAACAGATACTACCGCCCAGATATTAATATCGACACATTAGATTTAGAGAGTTACAGTATTTTCACTTCTCAGTCAGATTTAGCCGAATCGTTGAGATGGGTATTGCTTATGAGCGATAAAATTGAAACTCCAATAGTTGGTAACACAGGTATTCATACAGGCGAAGATGTAATTAAACAAATTTTGGCAGGTGCACAAGCCGTACAAGTTGTTTCGGCTTTTTACGAAAACGGAGAAGAATATGTTAGCGTTATGCTAGAGCATATGAAAGAATGGATGGAAAAGAAAAATTATAATTCTATTGAAGAATTCAGAGGTATTTTAAATCAAAAAGAATCTCTTAAAAAAGGATTCGAAAGAGTTCAGTTTATGAAATATTACGGTTCCGCAGAATAAAAAAACATCTGTAAATTATAAAAAAAGCCCTTAACAACTGTATTTTACAGTAGTTAAGGGCTTTTTACTTGTACTATACTCTCCTGTTGCAACGGTTAAGTATTATTACTTTAACCTTATTTTCATTACTTATTATATAATAAACGGAAACAAAAATTCACGAAAAAATGACAGGAGGATTAAAGTTGATAATTTCTTTGCTTATTGATGAATATAAAAACATCTCCCGATAGAATTTCATACGATGTTTCATTTGTGATTATACCGCTTAGACTATTAAAACCCTTACGTATATCTGTTGGTTTCTTGTGAAGATAAAAGTTCATTGATTCGTTAAGTCCAAACATCAGTTCTAAAGTTTTATTAGAGTTTCTAATGTTTCATTATCCGAAGAGTTCATTTTTATTATAACTCCATTGGGTAAATCAATTCTACTGAAGTTTGTTTTTTTGAAGCCACATATCTCCATCAGACTAATAGCCAAGATATTCGTATATTTACAATCTTAGATTCAACTAAAAAAAAAGATATGGATACCATAGATATATTTTTCGAAACACTTTGGGCAAAATATACATCCGAAAATCCTTTAGCCCTAAAAATTCATGAATCATTAATTAGCGAAGGAGAAAATATAGTAAACGATCATATAGCACTAAGAACGTTTAACTTTGAGATGTGCGGCATTGATAAAATTTCATCTTATTTAATAAAAAATGGATACGAAGAAATTGAAGAATATTTCTTTATCGAAAAAAAACTACACGCAAAACATTACCAACACAAAACTAACAAGAACCATCCATTAATATTTATTAGCGAATTGGAAGTAGAAAAGTTTAGTGACAAATTTATAGCCATAGCCAAAAGTTTATACAATAGCGTAGATTGGAGTAACGTTAACTACGATAAGATTTTATACTCAGGTTTACTATGGCAGAACCTAAATTATAATAAATATAAAATTTTAAAAGAAGAGTCACAATACGCAGCTTGGTTCTATACAAATGGTTTTAGCGCAAATCATTTTACGGTTAGCATAAATAAGCTTAAAAAATACAACACTACAGAAAAGCTAACTCAGTTTCTAATAAATAACAAAATAAAATTAAACAAATCAGGTGGTATAATAAAAGGAAGTGAAGAATTACTACTTGAGCAACTAAGTACTATGGCCGAGAGCAAAGAGTTATATTTTACTGATGGAAAGCACAGAGTACCTACATGCTTTTATGAATTTGCATATAGGTATAATTATAAAAATGGAAATGAATTTAGAGGTTTCCTTACTAATTCGGCTGACAAAATATTTGAAAGTACTAATTTAGTAGATAACGATTAAAATATTACTCTAATTAACGTTATTATATACTACATTCTATAAATGTGCTAAAGTTATAAATCTATTTAAAAAAGCAACTTTACCCTAAAATCATTAAATTAATTAAATATTTTCAAATCCTTTCTTTTTCTTAAAATTTAGGCACTCTAAATTTCGGTAATTTTTAGGCTGAACTAAATAATATACACTTAGATTCAACTAATAAATGCAACTTTTTGTTTTAAAATAAAGTTTCTAATAAAAGGTGAAATTTTACATATTCGAACTCGGTAAATTCCCGAATGGTATTTGTGCAAAACCATCGGCAACCTGATCAATTCCTTTCGATAATTTTTTACCCAACATCATTTTCATCATCATATTAAGTTCGGTATGAAGTGTAAGTCGTACTTTACAACTACCTTGATTCAATGGTAAAATCTGTATCCAAAGCATAAAATTTATTGGTGTTCCACCATCGCTTGCAACTTTTATTGTTTTATTGTCTTCACGCTCAATAATTCTCAATCCAATTCGTCCAACTTTATCTACATTAAAACTACATGTATCTGCATCTGCTCTAAAATCATCTAACTTAAATTTATCGGCCTTATCTCCCATATGTTGCTTGGCACGTTCCAAATTATCTTCGTTGAAAATATGTTTTAAAGTTTCTAAATTCGAAAGACGATCGTAAACAACATCATTGCTCCAATTAACCGTTTTAACCTGACTTACATATTTTTGAGTTGACATATTTTTTTTATTTGAATCTATTTTTTATTTTGATGCAACAAATATATAATTTGTACCCATAATAAAAACAACATTAATTAATTGAAGTTAATAACTTCTTTACACAATTTAAAGCACCTCATTAACAGCTTCGTTATAACGGTTTAATGATTTTGCCTTCTTTATTTTCTTAAATACTTTTTTACTATCATCAAACGAATGAGATAAGTACTCCCAATGCGAAACCATATTTAATAATATATGCGACCCATGTAAGGTACTTTTATAATGATTAAATAATTCGGCATGAAATTGTTTAATCACCTTTTTCTTTTCATGACTTAAAAATATTTGCCCTTTAATTTCTTGAGCTAAAAATGGATTTTTAAGCAAACCACGCCCTACCATATAGGTATCGGGATAATTATTAAACTTTTCGTTTAATATTTCAATATCCGAAACCTTAGTAATATCTCCATTATAAATTAATTTACCTTTATATATTTCGGTTAACGGCATAAACTTATCGGCATCGGCTTTTCCTTTATATAACTGTTTGGCATTACGTGTATGCACTGTAACTTCTCCAAGCTCATGTTTATTCAACACATTTAGCAACTCAAAAATATCATCGTTATTTTCTAAACCAAGTCTGCATTTTATTGAAACTTTGATATCAGTTTTACTTAAAACTTCACTTAAAATAGAATCAACCAACTCAGGATTAGAAACCAAAGCCGACCCAAAACCACGTTTTGTAGCCATAGGATACGGACATCCCAAATTCCAATTAACCTCATCGTAACCAAACTCCTTCATTTTGTTTGCCAATGTTACAAACATATCAACATCGGTACCCAAAACTTGAGGTACAAAATTTATACCCTCATTATTTTCGGGCAACAAATCTTTATACGATGATTTTTTTAAATCCTTACCCGTTTCAAATCTTAAATATGGAGAATAATATTTATCAACTCCACCAAAATATTCATTATGAAGTTTACGGTAAACATGAGTTGTTAATCCTTGTAAAGGTCCTAAGTATATTTTTTGTGTCATCTGATATATTTTTATGCAAAAGTACGCAATTTTATACCGATAATTTAAGATGAATAATGTCAATAAAAAAACTCGTTTATGTAAAAGTTTACACAAACGAGTTTTTTTATTTATACTGATTTTATCAGAAACTGTTATTTATTTTTTAAAACATATACTTATTTTCCTCAATAAGTTTGTTTGCAATTTTACGTCGTAAAGCAACTAAATTAGGATAGTTATTATACTTAGTAAATCGTTTTAATCCCATAAGCATCATACGTTGCTCATCGCCTTCAACTATAGTAGTAATAGCTTCTCTACCCGATTTTCCTAACTTTTCAACTGCATGATGAAGATTTAACTGAGCCATTGCAATTTGCATTTCGCCTGCTTTTTCTCCATTTTTACTAACATACTTTTCGGCTCTCAACAATGCCGATTCGGCAACATAAAGCTCAATAATCATTTCAGCTATAAGCATTAATACCTCTTGCTCTTCGCTTAAATCCATTCCGAAAGCCTCAACAGCTTTTCCGGCAACCATCAGTACAGCTTTTTTAAGTTTTCCAAGTATCTCTTTTTCTTCTGAAAGTAAAACTGAATAATCAGGGGTATCAAAAGAAGGAATCGACATTAACTCTCCAACAACTTTCATAGCCGGGGTCATTAAATCAATATCTCCTTTCATTGCCTTACGCAACAACATACCAACAATTAACATTTTATTTACCTCGTTTGTACCCTCGTAAATACGAGTAATACGAGCATCACGCCAAGCCGATTCAACTGGTGCATCCGACGAGAACCCCATTCCTCCATAAATCTGAATAGCTTCGTCGGCAGTATCTTGTAATGCTTCCGAAACATAAACTTTCATTATTGATGATTCAATAGCATACTCTTCTACTCCTTTCAACTTCGATTCTTGAGGTGTTAATCCAGTAGTTTCAAGTTCTGCAATTTTATCTTCAATATCCTGACCTGTACGATATGTACCAGCTTCCGAAACCCAAGTTGCAGTTGCCATTTCGGCAATTTTACTTTTTATTGCTCCAAAACTCGATATAGGTTGTTTAAACTGAACTCTTTCGTTTGCATAAGTTACTCCATAAGTAACCAAACGTTTTTGAGCATCAATACAAGCCGCAGCAAGTTTAATTCTACCAACATTTAACGAGTTCATTGCAATTTTAAAACCATTACCACGTTCCGAAAGCATTGCCGATGCAGGAACTTCAGTTTTGTCGAAAAAAACCTGACGTGTTGATGATGATTTAATTCCTAATTTATGTTCCTCTTCTCCAAAAGAAATTCCATTTGGATTTTCAGCATCATAATCAATAATAAAACCTGTTATGTTTTTATCTTTTTCAATTCGTGCAAAAACTATAAATACATTAGCAAAACCTGCATTAGAAATCCACATTTTACCTCCAGTAATTTGGTAAGTATCGGTAGCCTCGTTATAAACAGCTTTTGTTTTTCCAGAGTTTGCATCCGATCCAGCTCCTGGCTCAGTAAGTGCATAAGCACCAATCCATTCTCCGGTACCTAGTAATGGCAAATATTTTACTCTTTGCTCTTCGGTACCATAAAGTAAAATTGGTAAAGTTCCAATTCCGGTGTGTGCACCATAAGCTGTACCAAACGACCCAGAAACAGCAGATAATCTATCAGTTACAAGCATTGATGTATTGAATCCCATATCCAAACCATCGTACTTTTCTGGAGTAGTTATTCCTAAAAAGCCCATTTCTCCGGCTTTTTTCATCAACTCTTCAATTAACTTGTAATCTTTATTTTCAAGTCTTTCTTCGTGTGGTAAAATTTCTTTATTAACAAATTCGGTTGCAGCATCAGCCATCATCATTTGCTCTTCCGAAAAATCATCAACAATAAATATCTGTTCTGGAGTTGCATCTTTTATTAAAAACTCTCCTCCTTTTAATTTAGTATCCATAGTAAATCTTTTTATTTTGGTAAACGTTGTAGTAAACAATTTGCGAACACGCTTACTTTTGTTTTCTTTTTACAACTTGCTTTTTTTTGGTAAAAAATAGTTAATCAGCTTAAAAAAATAAGCAATAAAATAACTAACAATTATAGCATTTCGAAAATTCCGGCTGCTCCTTGCCCTGTTCCTACACACATTGTTACCATTCCATATTTAGCATCTCTGCGTTTCATTTCATCAAAAAGCTGAACCGAAAGTTTTGCTCCCGTACATCCAAGTGGATGCCCAAGTGCAATTGCTCCTCCGTTTACATTTACAATATCAGGGTTAATATCTAACTCTCTAACCACTGCTAACGATTGCGATGCAAAGGCTTCGTTTAGTTCTATTAAATCAATATCGTTTTGTTTCATTCCGGCTTGTTTCAATACCTTCGGAATTGCGGCAGTTGGTCCAATACCCATCATGCTTGGCTCTACTCCTGCCGCTGCATAGTTTACTAAACGTGCTATTGGTGTAAGATTAAGTTCTTTCAAAACTTTTTCGGAAACCACCAATACAAATGCTGCACCATCCGACATTTGAGACGAATTACCCGCAGTAACCGATCCTTTATCTGCAAAAACAGGACGCAATTTTGCTAGTATTTCTTTTTTTGTATCAGCTCTCGGACCTTGGTCGGTATCAACTGTATAAGCTGTTGATACTTTCTTTCCTTTTTCATCTAAAAAAACATGGTCAACAACTATTGGTGCAATTTGCTCTTTAAACTTTCCGGTTTTTATTGCATCTAAAGCCTTCATATGAGAATTAAAAGCAAACTCATCTTGATCTTCTCTACTTACTTTAAACTTATTTGCTACTTTTTCGGCAGTAAGCCCCATACCCCAATAATAATCAGGATTTGTTTTCGAAGTATTATATTCTGGAACAGGTTTATAACCACCCATTGGAATAAACGACATACTTTCGGCACCACCTGCAACAATAATATCAGCCATTCCCGACTTAATTTTTGCCGTTGCCATTGCTATTGTTTCAAGTCCCGATGCACAGTAACGGTTTACAGTTACACCCGGAACATCAATAACTTTCAATCCCATTAACGAAACCAAACGCCCCATATTTAAACCCGATTCGGCTTCTGGCATAGCATTACCAACCATTACGTCATCAATTCTTTTAACATCAACTTCTGGCACCTTATCCATCATATACTTAATGGTTTCGGCTGCGAGTTCGTCGGGTCTTTTAAACCTAAAAACACCCTTTGGAGCTTTTCCAACTGCTGTTCTAAATCCTTGTACTATATATGCTTCTGTCATGATATTCTTTTTTATTGATAAATCGTTTTTGTAGTTTGTTGATAAAGTAATTCAGCATAAATCAACTTATTATTAACCTACACTTAACTTTTTCAACTTAAAATTAAAACAAATTAATTTCTTAACGGTTTACCTGTTTTCAACATATGCTGAATTCTCTCTAGTGTTTTCTTTTCGGTTGTTAACGACAAAAATGCTTCTCGTTCTAAATCTAAAAGATATTGTTCCGACACTAAAGTTTTTTCCGATAAATCGCCACCTGCCATTACATAAGCAAGTTTATCAGCAATTTTTCTATCATGTTCCGAAATATACTTTCCAGCAACCATACTATCAGTACCAACATTAAACATACCCAAAACCTGACGACCAAGAACCTTAATATCCTTACGCTCTACTGGTTTTGTATATCCATCTTCTGCCATAATTATTGCATGACGTTTTGCAGTAGCAATTTGTCTATCTTTATTTACAACAATATGATCTCTTCCTTTTTTCAAGAAACCTAAATCGTAAGCCTCATGTCCTGATGTTGCAACTTTTGCCATTGCAATAGTTAAAAACGCCTCTTGTAAAGCATTAACCTCAACATCTCCTTTTTTGAAAGAATCGGAAGCACGTAGCGTAAATTCTTTCGAACCACCACCACCAGGAATAACACCAACACCAAACTCAACAAGTCCCATATAAGTTTCGGCAGCAGCAACAACCTTATCGGCATGCAAAGTCATTTCTGCACCACCTCCAAAAGTCATACCATGCGGAGCAACAACAACCGGAATTGAAGAATAACGCACACGCATCATTGTATCCTGAAACTGTTTTATGGCAAAATTAAGTTCATCATATTCTTGCTCAATAGCCATCATAAATATCATAGCTAAATTGGCTCCAACCGAAAAATTTTCTCCTTGATTTCCAATAACCAAACCACGATATTCTTTTTCAGAAAGATCAATTGCCTTTTGAATTCCTTGAAGAACCTCTCCTCCAATAGTATTCATTTTTGATGTAAACTCAACATTTAAAATACCATCTCCCAAATCCTGAATTACCGACCCTGAGTTTTGCCAAATTGTTTTTGTGGCACGTGTATTATCAAGAATAATGAAGTTTCCTAAGCCAGGAATTATTTTATTTTCTTTAGCCGGAATATCGTAATACGAAGCAGTACCATTATTAATTGAATAAAATGATTTCTGTCCTTTTTCAACCATATCATAAACCCATTGAGCAGGTTTTTTGCCTTCGGCCTCCATCATTTTAATTCCTTTCTCTACTCCAATAGCATCCCAAACCTGAAAAGGACCATGTTTCCAGCCAAAACCAGCTTTCATACCATCGTCTATTTTATATAACTCATCTGATATTTCAGGAATTCGGTTTGATACATATTGAAATAATCCTGAAAAAGTTTTTCTATAAAATTCTCCAGCTTTATCTTTTCCTTTTACTAAAACCTTAAATCTATCAATAACCTTATCAATACTTTTGGTCATTTCAAGCGTAGCAAATTTTGCTCCTTTTTTCGATCTATATTCTAAAGTATCTAAATCTAAAGAAAGTATCTCCTTTTTACCTTCGGCATTAACCGTTTTTTTATAAAAACCTTGTTTCGATTTCGAACCTAACCAACCATTTTCCATCATGGTTTCAACATACTTAGGTATGGCAAATAAATCGTGAGCCTCGTCATTTGGCACTCCTTTATAAAGTCCGTTGGCAACATGCACCAAAGTATCAAGCCCAACCACATCAACAGTTCGGAAAGTTGCAGATTTTGCTCGTCCAATTACCGGACCTGTAAGTTTATCAACCTCCTCAATAGTAAGCCCCATTTCTTTTACAACATGAAACAGTTCCATAATACTATAAATACCAACTCTGTTGGCAATAAAAGCAGGAGTATCTTTTGCTAGCACCGATGTTTTACCTAAATATTGCTCGCCGTAATTCATTAAGAATTCAACAATTTTGGTATCGGTTTTTTTAGTAGGAATTACTTCGAAAAGTTTTAAATAACGTGGTGGGTTAAAAAAGTGCGTACCACAAAAATGCTTCTGAAAATCTTCATCTCTATCGGTAATCATCATATTAATAGGAATACCCGATGTGTTTGATGTAATTAAAGAGCCTTGTTTACGATATTTAACAACATTATCGAAAACAATTTTTTTAATATCTAACCTTTCCACAACAACCTCCATTACCCAATCGGCATCTTTTATTTTGGGCATATCATCGTCAAAGTTTCCGGTTGTAATTAAACTGGCAAACTCTTTTTTATAAATAGGCGAAGGATTAGATTTAAGCGTGCTTTTAAGTGCATCGTTTACAATTCTATTCCTTACTATTTTATTTTCAATAGTAAGTCCTTTTAATTTTTCTTTATCATCAAGCTCACGAGGCACAATATCAAGTAGAAGAACTTCTACACCAATATTTGCAAAATGGCATGCAATACGAGACCCCATAATTCCGGAACCAAGTATGGCTACTTTTTTAATTGCTCTGTTCATACAATTTTGGATTGTTATTAGTTTTATTTTTTGCTTCTGACAATGCCAAAAACATAGTAAGTTTTATTTTAAAATAATATTGATTAAAAGCGAACGAGTTAACACTATTAATACTAATTAAATTTTTTTTATTGATTATCAAGAGGTTTAAATTGCACATTGATAATTAACAATTATTAATACCTCTTTCTAAGTTATACTATAATTTAATAATAAGTACCATGACTTAATTATTTGTTTACATTATTTTAAAATAACTAGTATTTATAGGTACTGGGGAATTAACTGTTACTTATATCAACACTCCGTTAAATTAACAACGTGTAGTTATCTGTAAAGTTATCAACTTAACACTTTAAAAATTAAGCAATATTAAATTACTGTAGTGTTTTATACACTTATATATTGATTGATTGATTGATTGATACATAATGCCATACGAAAAAAAATAACAGACTATTATATATGATATTAATCTCCTAAAATTTTTTCATCGTGACTCATTTTTATAATCAAATCGGCTACTTCGTAAAAGTGTTTTAATTTTTGAGGAGACACGTTTTCTCCCATAACTATATTGAATTTTTCGACTGATTTTTCTGTAATATTTCGTATTTCCATCCCCTTTTCTGTTAAGCAAACAAGCCTACCTCTTCCATCTTTAGGGTTATCTTTTCGATAAATCAACTTTTTTTCTTCTAACGATTTTAAAGTTCTCGACAAACTTGTTGACTCAACACCCATACGAGGACCAAGCCTAGTTGATGGAGTACATCCATCGGGACTAATTGATAAAAGTGTAAAACCTTGCGCCATACTATAGCCATATTTAGCCGCTCTATCAGCATACATTTTCACTACTCCTTGCCACGCCATACGCAACATTAAATCAATTGTTCTTGTATTTTCCTCCATTATTTTATTGTTTTCGTAATATATTTAACGGTTTCGTCATTATTATTATATATAAATATAAACCCAATTATTAAATTCTTATTAATTTTTATAATCAAGATATAATTTAAGTATATAATTTAATATCATAAACTTAAACATCACTTACTATGCAAACATAGTAAAAAAACTTATATTTTACCCCCATAAAAAACAATGTATTACAACCTAAATAATATACTTTTGCACCCGTTACCCCCATTTACTAAACATTATACATTTATTTATACAACTTATTAAATATTGAGTATGACACGTAAATTACTTAAACAACTTATGTTGAGCTTTATGCTTACAATGTTGTTCTTTAACCTTCAAGCCCAGGTTACAACATCAAATATTGATGGTGTAGTAAAAGACCCAACTGGAGAAACACTACCAGGAGCAAATATTGTTGCCATTCACACCCCATCGGGTACAACTTACGGAGCAACAGCCAACATATACGGAAAGTTTATTATTCCGGATACTAGAGTTGGTGGACCGTACACTATTACAGTTTCGTTTATTGGATACAACAACTATACTATTAATGGAATAACTCTAAATTTAGGAGAAACTTACTCAATAAACGCAAATCTTACAGATGGTGCTTTAGCACTTGACAATGTTGTTGTTATTGCCGAAAAAAATGCGGTAATTGATAGAAAACGTACCGGATCGGCAATTAACATTTCTAGTAAAACAATTAAACAAATGCCAACAATTTCTCGTTCGCAAGAGGATTTAACAAGGTTAACTCCTAGTAGCGACGGTAATAGTTTTGGTGGTAGAAATAGTCAGTTTAATAACTTTTCTTTAGACGGTTCAATCTTCAATAACCCTTTCGGACTTGATGCTGCCACTCCTGGTGGACAAACAAAGTCTCAACCAATATCGTTAGATGCTATTGAGCAAGTACAGGTTTCGTTAGCTCCTTTCGATGTTACTCAGGCTGGTTTTACAGGTGCGGCAGTAAATGCGGTTACTAAATCAGGAACTAATGAGTTTAAAGGTACTGTTTATGATTTTTACCGTAATCAAAACATGACAGGAAATAAAGTATCAGGGAAAAAAATTGAAAGAGCCGATTTAAATCAGTTGCAAACGGGTGTTTCAGTTGGTGGTCCAATTATTAAAAACAAACTTTTCTTTTTCTCAAACTTCGAAATTGAAAGACGTAGTGATTTAGGTACTCCTTATAAGGCTCGTAATGAAGGCGAAAAAGTAGGTGGTGTAACTTCTCGAATTACTGCCGATGACATGAAGATGGTATCAAAATTATTGAAAGATAATTATGGTTACGAAACTGGTGCTTACGAAAACTACATGCGTTATACTGGTAACCAAAAAGGTATTATAAAAATTGATTGGAATATTAGTAAGCAACATACTCTATCGGCTAAATACAACTTTTTAAGAGCCAGCAGAGATATGAATGCACACCCAAGTGCAATTGGACGAAGAGGTCCGGATTTAACAACTTTACAATTCGAAAATTCAGGATACAGAATTAACAACAATTTAGATTCTTGGATTGCAGAAATAAATTCTAGATTCGAAAACTCATCTAACAAACTATTATTTGGATACACTGAGTTTAACGATTGGAGAGATGCTTTTTCTGATCCTTTTCCAACTATCAACATTAACCAAGCCAATGTTAGAGGTATTGTTGCAGGTATGGAGCCATTTTCTATAAACAACGTATTAAACCAAAGAGTTTTTCAGGTTACTGATAACTTTAACTATTATTTAGGCGATCACGTTATTACTGCAGGTGGATCTTTCGAAAAATTCATGTTTAAAAACTCTTTCAATCTTGGTGCTTACGATGGCGTATTCAGACCAGGATATACTGATATAGATGAGTTTAAAAAGGCTATTGAAAGTGACGATTTTAGAAATAAAGTTAACGAAGCTAGAGCTACTGCTGATGCAGGAAATTGGAGTTGGGCATATACAAATGTTGGACAGGTTGCTGCATTTATTCAGGATAAATGGAAAGTTAACGAAAAGTTTACTTTAACTTATGGTGTAAGAATGGATATGCCATTGTTCTTTGATACTGCCGAAATGCTTGAAAATAAAATTGAAGAAAATCCACAAGGAGGTTCTCAATGGAATACTTCTGATAGCGAAGGAAATGATTTGGGTGGAAAAGTATATTACGATAATGATGGTAATTATCAAACTATTGATAACTCTAAATTTCCGGTACAAAAACCATTATTTTCTCCTAGAGTTGGTTTCAATTACGATATAAAAGGTGATAAAACACTTCAACTACGTGGTGGATCTGGACTATTTACTGGTAGATTACCATTTGTATGGATTGGAAACCAAGTACAAAATTATAACTCTTGGTATTTTAACTCTACTACCGAAAACTTTAAGTTTCCACAAGTTTGGAGAAACAACTTAGGTTTTGATGCTAATTTAGGTAAAGGTTGGTCTATTGAAAGTGATGCTATTTTTACACAAGATATTGCTGCTCCAATTGTTAAAAACTATGCTTTAGGAAATCCTACCGGAAAAATTAACATTAATGGTTACGGAGATAACAGACCTGTTTATAACAACGAAGATCAGGTATATATTCCTGTAAAACAAACAAACAAACGCTTATGTTTTCGAAAACATGAACGATGGTTACAGTTTTAACTTGTCTTTGCAGGTTAAAAAACAATTCAACAACGGGTTATTTACAAGTTTAGGATATAACTTTTTAGATGCAAAAGACTATTCGTCAATAGCAGCCGAAATATCGAGTGATGCTTACGACAGAAATCCACATAGTGGAAATGCAAACAACCCTACTCTATCAGCATCAATGTACGGTAACAAACACCGTTTTGTATTTGTAGCTGGTAAAACTTTTAACTGGAACGAAAATTGGGCAACTACTATTTCGGTTATTGGAGAAGCTTCTCAGGGTGGTAGATTTAATTATACTTACTCTGGAGATATAAATAAAGATCACTCTAATATGAATGATTTACTTTATATTCCTACAAAAAACGAAATTATAAACAAAATGGAGTTTAACGAGTATAAAGTTGAAGATTTCGAAAATCCTGGAGCTACTAAAATTGTTAACGAAACTCAACAACGTAAAGCGTTTGAAGCATTTATTGAGCAAGACACTTATTTAAGTGATAACCGTGGTAGTTTTGTTGAAAAATATGCAATTTTAAGTCCATGGTATTCAAAGTTCGATTTAAGATTAATGCAAGATTTTAACTTTAAAATAGGTAGTAAAACAAACACTGTTCAGTTTACTTGCGATATTATGAATGTTGGAAATTTACTATACTCAAATTGGGGTGTTAAACAATTACCTGTAAATACACAACCTGTTGGAGTTAGTTATACTGATGCTAAGGGAAATTCATCTGAAAATCCAAGATACACTTTTGATGTTGAACAAAAATCAACTTTTGTTGATGACTTTAATTTAATGAGTCGTTGGCAAATGCAACTTGGTTTAAGATATATTTTCTAAATCAATAATAAATAAGAGTAATAAAAAAGGAGCAATTTCTGAATTCAGAAATTGCTCCTTTTTTATTTGAATCTAAGTTATAATTATAATAGAACCTAGTATTTTTAATTTAGTAAAATTATTTACGATTATTATTATTATTACTATAATTATTTGTTTTATAATTAGTTTGACGAGTTTTACTATCGTTAGAATAATTTTTCTTGTTATTAAACTCGCTTCTCAAACTTATTTGCTGATTTCTTAAATCTATATTTCCATCAGATAACTCATACAAATGCTTTAAAATTGTTTCATCATCAACTGTATCTTTATTCCAGTTTAGGAAACTCTTTTTCATATGATTTGCCAAAGCCATAATTAATAGCTCCTTTTCCTCAAAATCTTCTCTAGAAATTGCAACAGCAATCATCTTTTTTAAATTCAAACCGTAAAAACGATATTTTCTACTTTTTTCGGGATAGACTAACATCTCAGGCTTTTCGGTAAAAAATTCTTCTGAAGGAATTGGATACGGAGAATCAACATCAATTTTAAACTTCGACATAATAAATAACTGATCCCACAATTTGTGTTTAAAATCAGGTACATCACGTAAGTGTGGATTTAAATTACCCATTACTTCAATTATAGCAAGGGCTGTATCATTACGCTCATCTCTATCTTCAATGCTAACACAATAATTAACCATTTTCTGAACATTACGTCCATATTCTGGAATAATTAATTTTTCTCTTATAGTATTATAATCCATTAAAAAAATATTTGATTAAAATAGTAGTGTAACCTTTTTCGGCACAATAAATTTATTCGGTAATTTATACTAAAACACTCCGTTAAAATAACAGTTATAAATTAAACACAATATATTAAAGAAAAGTTGTTTTGAAGATTCCTGAAAATTAAATCGTAATAATTACCTATTAATAATAGTAGTAATGCAAATTTACTTAAAAAAAATCAAATACAATTAAAATATAAATGAATAACTACGCTTTTTATTGAAAAACAAATTAAATACTGAATCAGTAACATAATAATAGCCCATTACTTTTTGTCGTAACACACTATACACCAATTAATTAATACATAAAAAACTACAGCAATTTAATGTTTTATATTACTGATTTTTAGAACATTAAATTAATAACTGCACATTGATAATTTAACATAGTGTTGCATAACAAATACCTTTATTTACAACCCAACATTTATAATATTAAGCTGATAATTAGCAGTGCTATAACTGTGCAATTAATACAAATATTAATCATAAATTTGCAAAACAAACTACTCTCCAAATTTCATTTAGTTTAGATTAAAGAGAAAATAAAAATGGATAATAAAAAAGTTGCATTTTACACGCTTGGTTGTAAATTAAATTTTTCTGAAACATCAACAATATCACGCCAATTTATTAATAAAGGTTATGATAAAGTTGAGTTTAACGAACCTGCCGACATATATGTTATTAACACTTGCTCGGTTACCGAAAATGCCGATAAGCGTTTTAAAACCACAGTAAAAACAGCACTTAAAACTAATCCGAAAGCATTTATAATTGCTATTGGATGTTATGCTCAGCTAAAACCCGAAGAACTTGCCGATTTAAACGGTGTTGATTTGGTGCTTGGTGCTACCGAAAAATTTAAAATAACAAACTACATAAACGATCTTAGTAAAAAAGAATTTGCCGAAGTACATTCGTGCGAAATTGAAGACGTAAATATTTACGAAGGTTCGTATTCGGTTGGAGATAGAACTCGTGCTTTTTTAAAAATTCAGGATGGATGCGATTATAAATGTACTTATTGTACTATTCCACTTGCAAGAGGTATTTCTCGTTCCGATACTTTAGATAATGTAATTAAAAACGCCAAAGAAATTACAGCTAAAGGAATTAAAGAAATTGTTATTACTGGAATTAATACCGGAGATTACGGAAAAGGAGAGAATGGTGATAAAAAACATCAACATACTTTTTTAGATTTAGTTAAAAAGTTAGATGAAATTGAAAATTTAGCAAGGGTTAGAATTTCATCAATAGAACCAAATTTATTAAAAAACGAAACTATTGAATTTGTTTCGAAATCTAATTCGTTTGTTCCTCATTTTCATATACCATTACAATCGGGTAATGATGAAATTTTAGGGTTAATGAAACGTAGATATAAACGAGATTTATATACTAACAGAGTTGAACAAATAAAAATATTAATGCCCGATGCAGCAATTGGAGTTGATGTAATTGTTGGTTTCCCGGGCGAAACCGACGAGTATTTTATGGATACTTTTAAGTATTTAAAACAACTTGATGTTGCGTATTTTCATGTTTTTACATATTCGGAAAGAGACAACACCGAAGCTGTATTAATGGATAATGTTGTGCCAATGGCAGTACGTAACAAACGTAGTAAAATGTTGCGTGGATTATCGGTAAAGAAAAAAAGAGCTTTTTACGAAAGCCAAATTGGAAAACAAAAAACTGTAATATTCGAAGCTGATAATAAAAATGGTTTCATGCACGGATTTACCGAAAATTATGTAAAAGTTAAAACCAAATTTAACAGCAACTTAATTAATCAAGAAAAAGAAGTTGAACTTGTTGAAATTGATGAAGATGGAGATTTCATTATCAACATACTTTAAATTACATAGTAATCTTACAAATTTCGTGATTTATATAATAGTTATTACCGTTAATATAGATAGTAACTATAACACTACATTTGTAATAAAACCAATTACATTTTAAAAACCACAGCTAAAAACTACTTAGTAAACCACATGAAAAATATTATTTTATCGATAATTGCGGGGTTGTTATTATCGTTTAGTTGGCCTACAAATGGATTTGCGGGCTTATTATTTATTGCATTTATTCCTCTGTTGTATATTACTCAGGAAATTTACAAATTGAACCAGAAAAAAAGTGGCTATAAAGTTTTCGGACTTGCATATATTACTTTTGTAATTTGGAATTTCTACACAACTTGGTGGCTACATAATTCCGACTTTTACGCTGGATTATTTGCAGTACTTGCAAATTCGGCATTATTAGCTTTGGTGTGGCGTTTGTATTTTATGATAAAAAAACGTGCCGGAAATCATCTATCATTTATGTTTTTGCCTGCCATTTGGATTGCCTTCGAAAAACTTCATTTAATGTGGGAAATTTCGTGGCCATGGCTAAACTTAGGAAACGGATTTGCCGAATATTACAAATGGATTCAGTGGTATGAATACACAGGTGCTTTTGGTGGTACTTTTTGGGTATTACTTGTAAACATTACGTTGTTTGCAGGATTAACCAAATATTTAGAAACTTCGGATGTTAAAAAAGCAATTCCAGCCTTAATCAGAGGTGCTGTTTTTATAGTTATTCCTATTTCGTATTCTTATTATGTATATAATACTTATTCCGAAAAAGGAGAAAAAACAGAGGTTGTAGTTCTTCAGCCAAATATTGATCCTTATAAAAATAAATTCGATACAGGAGATGAAGAATTAGGTAGGCAGTTAATTGAATTAGCTAACCAAAAAGTTACAAGCAATACATCGTTTGTTTTTGGTCCGGAAACTTCTTTACCCGATGGAATGAATATAAACGCCATTAAAAACTACAGAATTTCTAAAGAAATAAACAACTTTACAAAAACACACAACAACACTACTTTTGTTACTGGTGCTACTTTGGTTAATTTTTATTCTGAAGAAAACAAAACTGAAACATCGAATAGAACACGCAACGGCAAACATTGGTACGATATATATAACACTGCAATTAGGTTTGGCAAAAATTTAGATTCTATTGATCTTTACCATAAATCGAAATTGGTTGTTGGTGTTGAAAACATGCCTTTCAGAGAAGTTATACAACCTCTACTTGGAGATTTTATAATAAACCTTGGAGGTACGGTAGGTACACATGTTACGCAAAAAGAAAGAAGTGTTTTTGCTGATAAAAACAAACAAATATACACTGCACCAGTAATTTGTTACGAGTCGGTTTATGGAGAGTTTGTTACCGGATATGTAAACAATGGAGCTAATATGCTTTCGGTAATTACAAACGATGGTTGGTGGGGTAACTCACAAGGACACAAACAACATTTATCTTTTTCGAGATTAAGAGCTATTGAAAACCGAAGACCAGTTGCACGATCGGCAAACACTGGAATTTCGGCATTAATAAATCAGAAAGGAGATATAATTAAAAGCCTTGAATACGGAAAAAAAGGAGCTATTAAAGGAGATATAATTTTAAATAACGAGCTTACTATATATACTTTATTTGGAGATTATATTGCAAGAGTTGCTGTACTTATAGCTGGTATAATTTTTGTTTATGCACTTACTGTAAAGAAAAAAAGTATGGTTTATTAAAACATCATACAACATTATAAGTACAAAAAAGTCCTATCAACAAATATTGATAGGACTTTTTTTATTGTTACTTGAACTTAATTTTAATTCTTAATAATTTTATTAAAAGTTAACTCTTACTGTAAAATTGAAGTTTCTACCCCAACCCATAAAACCAACAAAATTTTCTCTCAAGTGATCTTTACCATCAACTCCTTCAGCCATATATTCAGCATCTAACACATTATATACATTTACACCTGCATACATATCTAAAGTATTAAACATAAAATCATAACCAACTGTCATATCTAAAGTATTGAACGATGGAATTTCGAATGATTGCTCTCTATCAGCAACCACCCCTTCGCTTACCATTCTTGACTTTACATCAAAAGAAGAATAAAAGTTTGTATTATAATTCCAGTTTGCACTAATAAACATTCCTTTTGCAGGTTTAACTTTAGCAGTTAATCCGAATTGAGTTTGAGGAGCATCAGCAACTTTTAATCCATCTAATGCAACAATAACATCTTTTTCAATTAAAGTTTGATCCTGAGAATCTACCACATCAGTTGTAGGGTCGTTCGTATACTCCCAATTTCCTACCGATGCAAAAGCACCAATATCAAAATAACTACTAATATTATAATTTGCCTCTAATTCAATACCGATATGCGTTTGAGATAAATCGGTAAAATTAGCTGTAGCTCTTTTTTTAACCATATCACCATCAACCAATGCTTTATAATCGTAAGTAGCTGATAAATATCTGTCGGACCATTGAGTGTAATAAGCATTTACCTTAACTGCAATTTTCTCACTTCTGAAACCATAACCAACTTCTCCAGCTATAATTTTTTCATTATTCAAGTTTTTATTAACATCATTTCTATAATTTATAAAAACAGCATTAATAAAAGGTGCTCTAGAATAATAGCCCAAATTAACGTAAACATTATTATTATCGTTCAGGTTATAATTCGACCCTAACTTAAAGTTATATCCTAAACTTGTAACCTCATCAGCATTCTCTACTTTTGCATAACTAAAATAATCGGTTCTGTTATACCAATTATTCGATACTGATGCTGTTGCAAATACCGATACCGCTTCTGTACCATATTCTAACTGAGAAAACAAACCACCGTAACTTACCTTTCCAACACTATTAAAGTCAACTATATCGCCAACCTGTGCATCTACATTACCCGATCTTTTAGAATCGTTCCAACCATTAGCACCTAATAAATCTTTAACCTGACGGTAATGTTCTCCAGTATATGTACGAGCATCAATACCAACCATTAAGTTTAAATCATCAGTTAACTCATTTTTGTATGTTGATAAAACACCATACCAACTATGATTATTCATTGAATTAACCAAAATCATTGCGGCATTACCCTTTCCTTCCTTTTCTTCTGCAGCTAACTGTCTGTTTGTTTCAATAACCTTGGCCCAATCTTGTCGTAAAGTACCATTATCATCAAACTGTCCATTATCATCAAATTTTTCTTTCGGAACATTATACTTCCAGTTACCATTTGTTCCGTCTTCTAAACTAAAACCTCTACCTACAATACCTGATCCACCACCTGAACCAAAAGAAGCATAAGCCGAAGTTGTAATAATTTGCCCATCAGTAATATGCCAAATCCAATTTAAACCAAGTTGTGGTTTATGATAAAAGTTCTCGCTTTCGTTTGTTAACTGACTTTGAGATGTATATCCCCAATTGGCATTATATGATCTATCAATAGTTTCGTAATCTTCGTAAGAAAACATACTGTATTTTCCACCCGGACGCTTACCGTGTACTTGTGGTGCACCTGAAGCTGTAAAAAGCAAGGTATGATTATCACCTAATTTCTGAGATGCTGTAAAAAAGTAAGAATAAACATTAGCCCAAGTTTGCTCAATATATCCAGTACCTTGAGTTTTTGATAAAACCATTGTAGCAGCAAAACCTGACTCTAACAAACCTGTTGATAAACCTACCTTAGTTTTATACATACCATAATTAGTAGATGATCCTTCAACAAATCCACCAGCTTCTGATTCTGATGGCTTAGTAAGAATATTCATAGTACCACCAACCGAGTTTACGGCTAATTTAGATGCTCCTAAACCTCTTTGAACTTGTATTGAACGTGTTGCATCCGAAAGTCCTGCCCAGTTACTCCAGTAAACTTTACCATTTTCCATGTCGTTTACAGGAATTCCATTAACCATAACCGCAATATTTTCTTGAGAAAAACCACGAATGTTTATTTTAGAATCTCCTACTCCTCCACCCGATTTGGTAGCATATACACCAGGTGTAGTTTTCATAATTTCGGGTAATTCCTGAGAACCTAATTCTTGTTGAATTTGTTTCGATGAAATTGTTGAAACAGCAACAGGAGTTTTTCTATCAACTGCAACATCGGCAACTAATAAAACTTCTTGCAAACCAACAGCATCGGCATACATGTCAACTTGCCCTATTTTTGTAACAGAACCTTCTGAAACAGAAAATGGAACTTCAATTGTAGAATATCCCATAAACGACAATTCTAAAATACCACTAGCAGTTGAAACCGAAATTTCAAAAGATCCATCAAGCTTTGTAGTAATTCCGTTTGATGTACCTTTTTCAATAACATTGGCTCCTACCATAACATCATTCATATCAGCATCCCAAGCAGTACCTTTTACAATACCCTGAGAAAATCCAAAAATGGAAATTAACATAAGTACCGCTGATAAATAAAATTTAGCAATAGTCATTCTCATAATTTAATAGTTAATTGGTTAAAATAAATCAATAGTTATATATTAAAAACTTGTTATAAAATGCATACCTATATAATACTGTAACTGAAACTGAAAATAATTATCATTGCTTAACAAAAAACAATAATGATTTCAACTTATTTAAGTGCAACTAATGTTAAAAAACACTCATTTAATTACACTATAATACTGATTAACATGAATTTACTACTTATTCTTTAGAAAGTGCAAAAATATTTAAAATTAATATAACTACATATATCGTAAACCTTACAACTTAAAACCATTATACTTTACATTTATGAAAGTGTATTTTCAATAAATATCAATTCATTAAAATAATGAAACTTGTACTAAAAAAACACCTCTTATTTTTTAAATAAATACACGTTTATCCTTAAAAATATGATGTTTGTCATAAAGTTTAAGCTTTTATACCTGCTAAATATTTATTATGTGTGTGTTTTTTAACTAAAATTGAGAAACTACACCTATATATTATGTTAATAACTCAATATAATTTATGTGGAAGTAATTATTAAACTATTTAATAAAAGTTTAATAAGTTATTATATGTTACTTAATAGATGTAACATATAATAATGAATAATAATGAAAAGAAATTGCACGTAAATTATACTTATATCTCTGATATTCAAATCGGTGTTGTGTAATAACAAAATTATATCTACTTTTGCACACCTTTTAGCGGTAATTAGGAATTAAAGGGTTGAAAATTAATTATTTAACATTCTCTCAGAAGTATTCGTTTATTCCTATAAAATAACTGAGATACAAAACAAAATTTTCCAACATGTCAGAGGAAAATAAAAATATCGAAGAGCAAGACCAATTCGCAAATTTTGATTGGGCAGCTTATGAAGCAGGAATTGAAGATCAAAATCCTGAAGTTAGAAAAGAAATGGAAGAGCTTTATGCTCAATCTCTTGGTGACGTAAATGAAAGTGATGTAGTAGACGGACTAGTAGTACGTATTACTGACAGAGATGCTATCATTGACATCAACTCGAAGTCTGAAGGAGTTATTTCTCTTAACGAATTCCGTTACAACGCTAATTTAGCTGTTGGAGATAAAGTTGAAGTTCTTGTTGACAAAAAAGAAGACAGAAACGGACAGTTAGTACTTTCTCACCGTAAGGCTCGTGCTATTAAGGCTTGGGAAAATGTTAACAAAGCTCACGATGAAGGAACAATTGTTAATGGTTTCGTAAAATGTAGAACTAAAGGTGGTATGATTGTTGATGTATTCGGTATCGAAGCATTCTTACCAGGTTCTCAAATTGACGTTAAGCCTATCCGCGATTACGATCAGTATGTTGAGAAGAACATGGAATTCAAAGTTGTTAAAATTAACCACGAATTCAAAAACGTTGTTGTTTCTCACAAAGCACTTATTGAAGCCGATCTTGAAATCCAGAAGAAGGAAATCATTTCTCAGTTAGAGAAAGGACAAGTTCTTGAAGGAACTGTTAAGAACATTACTTCTTACGGTGTATTTATCGATTTAGGTGGTGTTGACGGATTGATTCACATTACTGACCTTTCTTGGTCAAGAATCAACCACCCATCAGAAGTTGTTGAATTAGATCAGAAACTTAATGTTGTAATCTTAGACTTTGATGAGGCTAAGACTCGTATCCAACTTGGATTAAAACAACTACAGGCTCACCCTTGGGATGCTCTTGACGGAGAATTAAAAATAGGTGATACTATAAAAGGTAAAGTAGTAGTACTTGCTGATTATGGTGCGTTTGTAGAGATTGCTCCAGGTGTTGAAGGATTAGTACACGTTTCTGAAATGTCTTGGTCTACTCACTTACGTTCTGCTCAAGATTTCGTAAAAGTTGGTGATCAGTTAGAAGCACAAATTCTTACGTTAGATAGAGATGACAGAAAAATGTCTCTTGGTATTAAACAATTATCTCAAGATCCTTGGGCTAATATTACTGAGAAATATCCTGTTGCTTCTAAGCACCAAGGTATTGTACGTAACTTTACAAACTTCGGAGTATTTGTTGAATTGGAAGAAGGAATTGACGGACTTATCTACATCTCAGACCTATCTTGGACTAAGAAAGTTAAGCACCCATCTGATTTCTGTGAAATAGGACAAAAATTAGATATTCAGGTTCTTGAATTAGATACTAAATCTCGTCGTTTGTCTCTTTCTCACAAGCACACTCAAGAAAATCCTTGGGATAAATACGAAGCAAAATATACTCTTAACACAGTAATTTCTGCTACTATTAACGAAGCTAACGATAAAGGAGCTACTGTAATTCTTGATGAAGGTGTTGAAGGATTTATTCCATCTCGTCACCTTGTAAAAGAAGACGGAAAGTCAATCGTAAAAGGAGAAACTGCTGAATTTAAAGTAATTGAATTCAACAAAGATCTTAAGCGTATCGTTCTTTCTCACACAAATATCTTCAAAGAAATTGAAGCTAAGAATGTGAAAGAAAACAAATCAAAAGCTACTACTAATAACGATTCTGAAAAATCTACTTTAGGTGATTTAGACGCATTAGCAGCATTAAAAAAGAAAATGGAAGAAGGGAAGTAATTCTCAGAATTCATATTCTAAATAAAGCTTTAAAGCCTGTACCATTTTATGGTGCAGGCTTTTTTTATATAAAAAAAGATATGATTTTTATTGTTTCGAAGTTATCATAGCCTCACAAACTTACTATTAAGTGCCATGACACAATTATTTGTGTACGAAAATTTAAACGAGTTTTTATACGTGCTAGATAATTAACCATTACTTAAATTCAACCTTATATTCAACTAATAAATACAGTTTATTCAATAATATAAAACTCACACTTAAAACATGCTCTTAAACAATCAAATATGCGTTTAATAGCAATACTAATTACCTAATACAAAGAATTTTAGTAACTTGAAAACAATATAGATATATTACATTAATAATTAATACATATAAGTATGTTGTTATCAAAAAAATTAGGAGCTGAATTTCTAGGTACTTTTTGGTTAGTGTTTGGAGGAACAGGAAGTGCAGTTTTAGCAGCTGGGTTTCCAGATGTTGGTATCGGACTTTTAGGAGTTTCGTTAGCCTTTGGACTTACAGTACTAACATGGGTTTATGCTTTTGGACACATTTCTGGAGGTCATCTTAATCCTGCGGTTTCAATTGGACTATGGATGGGAGGACGATTTTCATCATCAGAATTAGTACCGTATATAATATCTCAAGTACTTGGTGGAATTGCAGCATCAGGAGCCTTGTATTTAATTGCAAGTGGTATTGACAGTTTTACGTTAACCGATGGTTTTGCATCAAATGGATACGGAATACACTCGCCTGGTGGATACTCGTTAATGTCGGTTTTTGTAGCCGAATTTATATTAACATTTATATTCCTGATGATAATACTTGGAGCAACCGATGATAGAGCACCAAAAGGATTTGCACCTTTAACAATAGGTTTAGCATTAACTTTAATACACTTAATAAGTATACCTGTATCAAATACATCTGTTAACCCTGCAAGAAGTTTGGCACCAGCTTTATTTGTTGGAGATTGGGCTTTAGCACAAGTTTGGGTATTTATTTTAGCGCCAATTTTAGGAGCTATTGTAGCAGGTTTAGTGTATAAATTTTTTAAAGAAGAATAGTGTTTATATAAAAACATAAATATAACTTAATAAAATATGGAAGTAGCAATTATTGCACATGATGGTAAGAAAGCTGAAATGGTTTCATTTCTGATGAAGTATTACGAATTATTAAACAAAAAAAACATACAATTAATTTCAACCGGAACAACTGGTGTACATGCTGAAAAAGCTGGATTAAAAGTAACTAAATTTCAATCGGGTCCTATTGGTGGAGATGCAGAAATAGCAGCAAGAGTTGTACAAGGACATGTTAAAATGGTTTTGTTTTTCAGAGATCCATTAGGTAAACATCCACACGAACCAGATGTTGCTATGCTTATGAGATTATGCGATGTGCATAATGTACCGCTAGCTACTAATCCGGCAACTGCCGATTTACTTATAAATTCAATTAATGAATTATAAGATTTCTTGTAGTTAAAAATAAATTTTCTGATTTAGTAAATAGTTTAGTTGTAGAAGTTTTTATTAACACTGTTTTTATTATCAGTGATGGGGCTAACAATCAATAATTATTCTATAAATTTCATCAGATAACCAAATTAAAAAAAAGCTAGAGAATTATCTCTAGCTTTTTTTTAACCTTAAATTTAAGTTCTATAAAATTAATCCTTTTTTAATATTCTTTTTAATTGAGTGGTTGATATTCCTTTAGTTCTAGGTAAATAATCTACATCACAATAATCTTTCAAAAAATCAAATTCACCTTTCCAATCATCTCCCATTACAAAAACATCTATATTGTATTTTTTAACATTATCTATCTTCTGATTCCAATTTTTTTCGGGTATTACCTTATGTACATAACTTAATGACTCAAGCAATTCTTTTCTTTTTTCGTAACTATGGATACAAGTTTTTCCTTTTTCTAAATTAAATTCATCAGTTGATAAGCCAACTATTAATTTAGTACCGTAGCTTTTTGCACGTCTAAGAATTTCTAAATGACCATAATGTAATAAATCAAAAGTTCCATAAGTTAAAATAACTTTTTCTCTTTGAATAACTAGATCTTCAAAATCAATATCAATTATACCTGTTTTATCTAAAAAAGCCTTTTTAACCACTTTTAAAAGTGGCAATCTGTTTATAACTTTATCAGGAACTATATCTAAAATCATATCTAACGATTTTTTACCTTCTAAAACTACACTATTATCACTATCACTATAAAAACCTTTACCCATTAACAAACCTAATGTTCTGTTTCTACTTAAATCGTTTAACGATGTTAAACCTAAGTCTCCAAAACCACAACTCAAATTTATTGTGCTTTCATCTCCTCCTAAACTTTTAAGTAATACTATAATTTCGTTAAATGATTTTGTAAGAACTAAAAAACGAGTATTTGCCGAATTGTATTTAGCATCAGTATAACCCACTAAAATAGCATATATATTTTTCAATACACTTAGCACTTCCACCCCAGTTATATCAGTTGTTGTATCAATAAAAACATTAGTACCTTTTATTATTTCAATAATTGATTTATGATTTTCTCTTTTACTATATCCAAGTGTAAATATCGAATTTGAACCATGAATTAATTCACTTGCAAAAGTTGGACCTTTTAAGGTTATTACATCACAATTTGGTAATACTTGTTTTACATAATCAACAATATTAATTTCTTTTGAAATTAAACCTTTAGCCAAATTAACAATCAATGTTCCATCTGAAATAAACATTTTATTGTTTTCAAAAAACTCACCTATAGAAGAAGAAGGAATTGCAATAAATATAATATCAAAATCTTTTAGTTTTGATAAATCTGAGCTAGCATATAATTTATCGCTTAAAAAGGTATTTGGAAATACTTTTGTGTTTTTATTTTTATTATTTATTTCATCTACCTTAAAATAATCTGTAGAAAACAGACATACAGCATTATTTTTATTAATTGTTAAACTATTACCTAACGCAGTACCGAATTGTCCGGCTCCAATAATTGCTATCTTCATTTATTTTATTTTAGTGTGTAGTAAAAGATACAAAATATCAACAAATAACTAACTCAGCATTTATATAAATACTGAATTAATTACTCATTAATATTTTATTTATACTTATAAAAAATATGTATTATTTAATACTAAATAACAATTAATACTTCGATTAAAGATATATAACTTTATATGTAACAAAGTAAACTCCGTTTATATTTTCTTCAAAAAAAACACACCAAAATCAAGTTATTTAATTTTTTTACCCGGTACACCTACAATAGTATCTCCATCCGATACATCTTTTATTACAACTGCACCCGCACCAATTACAACCCATTTACCAATTTTCATACCCTGTATAACTGTTGTTCCAGCACCTATATGAGTTCCTTCTCCAACTTCAACGCTTCCACACAAATTTGCTCCAGGCGATATATGCACGTAATCATGAATTACACAATCATGATCAACAGACGATAATGTATTTATTATACAGTGTTTACCAATTTTTGAAGATGCATTTACAACTGCTCCAGCCATAATAACAGTACCTTCTCCAATTTTGGAAGTTGAATCTATAATTGAATCGGGATGAATTGCTGTAGCAAAAGACCCTTTTAAACTATTAGATATTCTTTTACGGGCTTTATTATCTCCTATTGTAATAATAATATCCGATTTTACTTTTTGCAAACTTGTATTTTCAACAAAATGCCCCTCTATTTCTTTAACATTATCATCAAAAATTCTAACTACTCCTACCTTCATTAACTTCAAGATATCGTACACCACTTTCGAATGACCTCCTGCTCCATAAATTACAACTGCATCATCCTTAGTTTTTTCTTCTGATGAAATTTTTACAGGAATATATTTTGTTGGAGTAAAAGTTGGTACATCATACGTAATAGCCTTGCTACGCCTGAGCATCAACACGTCAACCTTTTTTGCTTTCGATCCTAGATTTATAATTCTTGTCATATCCACACCTTTTAAATATGAATTTGCATTACACTCCTATTATTTACAGTAACAAATAATTATATTTAACATTAAATTCACAAATAAATTTAAAATTCAACATTATTAGTTACTTAAACTAATAATTGACAAAACACTGCTACAACAAAAAAACATTAAAAACACAACAACTTACGCTTTCAGCTTCCTTTATAAGTAATTAAACCAATCATTTATTATAATATTTACACATACAAATTAATATTATTTTCAAACTTCACTTCCTTTAAAAGCAACCATAGTAGCATGTCCATCGCTACTAATTCCTTCACTTTTAAACACTTTCCAAACAGTCATTAAAATCACTTTAATATCTAGTAAAAACGAAATATTATCAACATACCAAACATCATAATCAAATTTCTTTTCCCACGATATGGTATTTCGTCCATTTACTTGTGCCCACCCCGAAATTCCAGGACGAACTTCATGTCGACGTTTTTGAGTTTTATTATACAATGGTAAATACTGTACCAATAATGGCCTAGGACCAATTAAACTCATATCTCCTTTTATAACATTTAACAATTGGGGAATTTCATCAAGCGATATTTTGCGTATAAAACTTCCTACTATTGTTAATCTTTCGGCATCGAGCAACAACTCTCCATCCAAACCTCTTTCGTCAGTCATAGTTTTAAACTTTATAACTTTAAAAATCTTATTATCCTTACCCGGACGAGGTTGTAAAAAAAATGGAGTGCCTTTATTTGCAATAAAAAGCAACAACATTACTATTACAAATACCGGACTGATGATAATAAATGCCAAACTAGATAAAGTAAAATCTACAATTCGTTTTATTAAAATTCTATACATACAGTTTTGTTTCAGTTCATATTTATATCTGTTTTTAAATTTGGTATTCTATATTTAACACTTTACTCTTTTTTAATGTTTAGCAACAGTTATGCAATAACTAAGAAATTTTTCAGAAACAACTGTTACAACACTTTAATATTGTTTACAACAAAAAATATGATCCTTTAAAAACTCCAAATAAATTATATCATTTTTTTTTAAAGGATTCATATAAAACAAAAAATCAAATAATAAACACTGTTGTAATCCTAATATTTCAACAAATCTGCAATAATTCTTTCGGCTGTTTTACCATCCCAAAGGTTTGGTATTGAACCTTTTTTCCATTTTCCTTTCTGAAGTTTTTCCATATACGGAGCCACATTATCAGGATTAGTACCTACTAATTCGTTAGTTCCAATAGTTATAGTTTCTGGGCGTTCGGTATTATCTCTAAGTGTCATACACGGCACATTCATAACTGTAGTTTCCTCAGTAATTCCTCCCGAATCTGTTACCACAGCAAAAGCATTTTTCACTAAATAGTTAAATTCTAAATAACCCAAAGGCTCAATCATGTGCAAATTATCGGCTTTAATACCAATATTGTCAAGCATTTTTGCAGTACGTGGATGCACCGGAAAAATAATATTTTTATCTCCTGCACCTTTTACTATTTCATCAATAAGCTCTTTTAGCTTTTCCTCTTCATCAACATTTGCCGGACGATGAAGCGTCATAACAAAATATTCTTTTTCTTTAAGTCCAAGCTCATCAAAAACTTCAGGCTTATTAAATTTTGGCATATTTTTCAACAAAGTATCAATCATAGTATTTCCAACATACCTGATTTTACTTTCATCATGCCCTAATTTTCTTAGGTTATCGTTTGCCACCTCCGATGTGGTATAAAAAACATCGGTAATAGCATCGGTAGCCATTCTATTAATTTCTTCAGGCATAGTTAAATCGTTCGATCTAATTCCTCCTTCAACATGAATTACTCCAACATTAAGTTTTTTTGCAGCAATACTACAAGCCATTGTTGATGTTACATCTCCAACTACCAAAACCCAATCTGCCATATCTTCCATCAACAAAGCTTCGTAGCGTTCCATTATTCTACCCGTTTGCTCCGACTGTGTGCCCGATCCCACTTCTAAATTAAAATGTGGTTCGGGTATGCCAAGTTGCTCAAAAAAACTACCCGACATTTTTTTGTCGTAATGCTGCCCAGTATGTATTAATCTATATTTAATTTTATCCGATACTTTATCTAGCTCAGCAATAATTGGTGCTATTTTCATAAAGTTAGGTCGGGCACCTGCAATAATGTCAAGTTTCATCATTCTTATATTTTTTTGGTGATTCTTTTAAATTTATATTTAGCTTAAGCGGTTACTTAATAAATATTTAATAAACGCTAAAATGCAATAGGTTAAGAAATCTTTTTTTGCCTTTGTAGCGTTAAAAACAACCAACTACTGTTTTTCTAAACTAGGAGATAAATCAGGCTGATAGTTAACAACTTTGCTCTCAATTTTTGCTAAATACTTATTTGCCAAAACAGTTCTATCAAAATATTTTTTAGCATAATCATAACCATTTTCACCCATTTCTGGCAATTGCTCTTTATTATCAATACACCATCTTATTTTTTCGGTAATATCCATTGTATTTTCAGGTTCGGCATAAACTCCACATTTTGCAGTTTCAACTAACTCTCTCGACACACCATCAATCAACAATAATATTGGACGTTTACACGACATATAATCGAAAGTTTTGTTTGAGTAAATTGTTTTAAAAGTATCTACTTTTTTCAATACAGAAGCTCCCATATCCGAAGCCAAAATATATTTAAACACATCGGCTTTAGCCACCGAATCAACAAACACAATATTGTTTAAACCTCGTTTTTCAACCTCATCAATTAGTTCTTGTTTTTTCATTCCGGCTCCAATAAGCTGAAATACTAAATTTGTATCCTGAAGTTTTTCGGCCACATCAATCAACTGAATTAAATGGTTTGCAACTCCATGTGCTCCAACATATGTAACTACAAATTTATCGGCAAAACCAAGTTCTTTTTTAAACTCTTGACTATTAAAATCGGAAGATGTAATTTTTTCTGACAAAGTAAAATCGGCAGCATTTGGTATAAATATTACCTTTTCGGCTGGAACTCCTTTTTCGTTTATTAATTTATCTCTGAAAGCTGGAGTTAATACATTTATTAAATCGGCTTTTTTATAAATAAAACTCTCAAATTTATAAGCCCATTTTATAATAGTTTTATTAGTTAACACTCCTGTATCAATAGCCGACTCGGGCCATAAATCTCTGATTTCGAAAATCATTGGGAGTTTTTTAAATACCGAAACAACATAAGCTGTAATTCCAACTGTTAAAGGTGGAGATGTTACAACAATGGCATCAAACTTACCATCAATTTTAAATAATGCTGCAAAAATACTTGAGTATACAAACGAAAAATAGGCCCATAAACGTCCAATAAAACTAACGTTGTACGATTCTGACACATAACATCTCATAACGTCAACATTGGGGTAAAAGTTTTTTTCGAAATGAAATGCTTTACCACTATACTTTTCTAACCTTTTACCAGTTGCATAATGCATCATTCCTGCCAAAACAGTTACTTTGTGACCTTTATCGGCCCAAGTTTGAGTCATTTCATTGAACCGAGATCCTCCACTATCATTCTTCTCAAGAAAGTAAAGGTGTATTAATAATATATTCATATCCTAACCAGATTTAAAGTTCTACTGAATTAGGTAAGCTTTGGGAGCTTAAGTTGTTGTGGTTTTTACTGAAAAATACAATTTAAGTAATACTTAATTTTTAACTATTAATGGTTAATTAACAATTTTTACAAACTCGTTAAAATTTGCAAACAAATATTTTACATTAATACTAAATAGAGGTTTTAAATATATAGGGGAGGGAATTTTATTACTACTTTTTTTCAATACTCTAAATTACATAATTTATCAGTTTATCTACTAAACAACCGATTTTATGATTGTTTTAATCGTTCAATTTACCACTCGTTATTAACAAAATAAAATAAAAGATAAATTAGCTTTTATTTTGAATAAGTACCTTCAATTAAAAGCTAATTTATTATTATTAATTAAACAATTTAACGCAGTGTTTTAAAATCAACTATCTCAATATTAGTTTCTATAAGCCTGTTATTGGTTTCGAAAGTTAATTGCTGATATTCTGTTTTCTCTCCATATTTTTCAGAAAACCATCCTTTAGTATATTTCTTTTCCAAAGCTTTTCCATCAAAACCAAAAGCCTGAACTAACACTCTATCATCATTTAAATATTCGTTTAATATATTCCAATGCTGTACAATTGGAAGATCTCCTTTATAGCCCGAAATTTCATCAATGATTTTCCATTTCAGAGCATTCTTAAATTTTATTACAGTTCTGGAATGAACTATATTTTTACCCAAATTAGCAAAAGCACTAATCTTTCCTTTAAACTCAAAAGTAGAATCGGTTTCGGTAACTTTTCTATCAAAAGATTTAGTCCAGAAATAATATATAAACCTACCCCCTTTTACCATCTGATTATTATTACCAATTGTAATGGTATTATGCCCAGTTGTACCATGATAAAAATTCAAATACTCATTATTAGTATTGTACTTATAAGTACCCGGATCGAAAACTATATTTACACCATTACTCCAAATATCTAAATTCAAAGCATCGGCCTGAGCCGGTCTATCTTTATAAGTACCACACCTAATTGTGGTTAAATTTGTATCATCTCTAAAACCATAAAATCCACCAAAATCATACTCTAAAATATTTTTTTGCTGATTTACAACTTTACAAACCACCTGCCCCGAATCTCCGTACCATCTCGAATCTTCAAACTTTTTATTATACAATTCCAGTCCAAGCACATTTGCCAAAGCTTGTAATTGAGGCTTATAATTTCTGTAATTATTATTATTAAGCGGAAAAAATAATGCACCATCATTCATGCCATAATTTGGCAACCAACCATTGGTGTTTTCTTGCTGATTTCTTAAAAACTCAACAGTCATTTTTGCTCTATCGTAAACCACATCCGATAATTTTTGCTGATTTAGTTCCGATATTTTTATTGCCCACGTTAAAAGCTGAACAACTACCCTATGATAATTATGAGAAAACTGTAAAAAACTACCATCCTCATAAATTTGATATTCAACTTCTTGCTCAAACCATTTTTTACCATCATAACTCCATTTTTCGGCATCAGGAATAAATGGAAATAATATACCCGACAAAAACAAAGTCATAGTTTCGGTAATGGCATGATTATTTCTCACAGCTATTCTCGAAAAATCAATATTATTATAAACATGATGCAATTGCCAATAAATATGATTCATTATTTTTTGAAACAACTCATCATTTAAATTTTTCGAATTTTTAAAATACCTCAAAGCAAAAGTCCAGTTAAGTACACGCAAACTTATTTCCTGAGAACATTTATAATTAGGACCTTTGTTAATAGGGTTATTATTAATAAAACTTTCTATTTCGGAAAACACAAATTCCGATTGATCAATACCCGAATATAAATCGTAACGTATAAAAGTATATAGCCACGAAAACCTCGACTTTTCCCAAACATATTTTATATCTCCTGCCTCTTTTGATAAATCAGCAATTTCCGACCAATGTTTATTTATATCATACTCGTAATTGGTTTCCGGATTGGTAATCCAGTTATAATTAGTACCCAAATTAAATTTAACCGATGAAAAAAAAGTAAACACACCTTTTTTCATCTCCTCAATTTTTTCTTCCGATACAGTTTCATTACAATTAAACGACAACTTTTCTTTCGAATCGAAAAAGAACGGGATTTTCAATTCTCTCCATTCATCTAAGCTTATAAAAGTTTTAAAGTTGGTATTAGTTGGAAACTTACTTTTCAACAATCCAAGCTTCGATTCTAAAGTATATTTGGCTCTAAAAGCCGAATACCTCAACCCCATATTACCAACAAGGTTTATATATTTTGATATCATAATTAATTATAGGTTAATACAAATTACAAGTTGTTTTATAAAAAAGTGGCTCTTAAAACAGTTATTGATTATACATTTTATAACTAAAAAATCTAAAACTGTGGTTCTATCACAAATACTATACTTTTTTTATAATAGTTGAGCTATTAAAACTTTAAATAACTCTGTTTTGTTAGTTAAATATAGGCTGATGATAAAATTGACTTTATAGCTAAAGTCAACAATTACAATTCAGTAATAAATCATAAATTTCAACATAAAAAAAACGCAAATACAGCACCGATTTTAAATAACCATAATGCAGTATTTACGTATTTTTTTTGTTCATTTTTAAAGTAAGTTAATGCTCTAAAAATGTATTTTATTTATTTCAGTTAAAATTAGCCTTTGTTAACACCGTTGCACCTAAAACTTCTATCTGTGCAACATCAATCCAAGCACCCGATTTTAAACTTTCAATAGCCGCAAAACTTGCTTTAGTAACATTTATCAACTCATCGTAAGGTATAAGCGATACACCTTTACCCGAATTTGCACTATCAACAATTTGCTGAAACTGATTTTTATGACCTTTATCTAAACCTGTTTTCAGTTTCGAGAACCCTTTAAATCCAAAGCCTTCGGTTTTCATAAAATTATCCATAATCAAAGTCCGTTCCTGACTATAAACCTCAAGTCGTTCTTTAGAATATGATTTTGCTCCGTTTGCAAAATAATTAATTACCCCTGTCGATCCGTTTTCTAGTTTCAACAAAATAGAGGCACTATCGGTATTTTCTTTTGGATTTTCACCCATTGCATTCATACAAACCGACTTAATTTTACTACCCGTTAAATGAACTATTAAATCCATATAATGGCAAGCTTCTCCAATAATTCGTCCGCCACCAACAGCCATATCATGCACCCAAACATTTGCAGGTATAGCACCAGCATTCATAGTTGCAATAACATTCATTTGGCTATTTCCTAGCAACGATTTCATTTTTATAGTATGTGGAGAAAATCGTCTATTAAACCCAATCATTAACGATGCTTCGCTATCGTTATAAGCAGCTTGAATTCTGCCTAAATCAGTAGCATTTAAGGCCAATGGTTTTTCTACAAAAACATGTTTTCCTTTTCCTAAAGCCTCAATTACCATATCGGCATGAAGGTTATGACGAGTTGTTATCATTACAACATCAACATTTTCGTCTTCTAAAACCTTGCTATAATCTGTACTACTTTTAGCAATGCCATGTTTTTTAGCAAGTGCTGTTCCGTTAACTCCTCCTGCCGAAACTATATGCTGAATATCGGCATTAGTTTTTTCTAAAGCAGGTAACATTGTCATTTTAGTAAAGTTTCCGGCACCAACAACTGCTATTTTTCCTTTCGATGTAGAAATTGCTTTTTCAGTTACCTCAACTGTGTAATCAGGTACATTATCTTCTTTATATTTTAGTATTGTAGCTATTGATTTCGAGTTTCCAATATCTCCATAAATTTCTTCAAAATTCTCAATATCTATTTCTTCGGTAATTAATTCTTTAACTTTTAATCGTCCTGTAGATATTGAATTCAGTACAGTTTCGAAATTTCGTTTTTCAGTCCAACGCACAAAAGCCATTGGATAATCTAAACCTTTTTGCTCGTAATTTTCATCGTATCTACCAGGACCATACGAACATGAAACCTGAAATGTTAATTCTTTTTCATAAAATTCAGTTCTCGAAAGATTTAATCCAATAACACCAACAAGTACAATTCTACCACGTTTACGACTCATATTTGCCGCATCCGAAATTATATCGTTACTTTTTGCTGAAGCAGTAATTATAACCGCATCGGCTCCTACTCCATTGGTTTTTCCTTCTACGTATCTAACCGGATTATCTCCTTTTGCAGGATTAAAAGCTAAAACTCCTTTTTTCTTTGCAACTTCAACTTTGGCATCATCTAAATCGTACCCAATTACAGTACAACCGTTAGCCAAAAGCATTTCGGCAGTTAGCAAACCAATTAATCCAAGTCCAATAACTACAACAGTTTCTCCATATTGCGGATTTACAAGTCGTAAACCTTGTAAACCAATTGATCCAATTACAGTAAATGCAGCTTCTTCGTCAGTAATATTATCGGGCACATGCGCCACTAAATTCTGAGGAACCGAAACAAACTCGGCATGCTGTCCATTTGATGCAACCCTATCGCCAACTTTAAAATCTTGCACTCCTTCTCCTACTTCAACTACCCTTCCAACATTACAATACCCCAAAGGCAAAGGTTGCTCTAACTTATTAAAAACAGTTTCAATAGTTGGCATTAAACCTTCAGATTTAATTTTATCCAAAACCATTTTTACCTTATCAGGCTGCTGACGTGCTTTTTCAATTAAAGACGCTTTACCAAATTCTACCAACATACGCTCAGTTCCTAACGAAACTAACGAACGAGTTGTTTTAATTAAAACCTGACCCTTTTTAACAGTAGGACTTGGCAACTCTGCCAACTCAGTTTTTCCTGTTTTAAACGATTGTAATATTTGCTTCATTTTATGATTATTATTAGGTTATGTCATTTACATTAAATTTATTATCATTTTAAAACACTCCATTAAATTAATAATGTGCTATTAGTAGAATGCAATATTCTATTAAATCAACAATAAATTATTACCATAAATAAGAAGAGATTTACTAATAAAAGGGGAAGGGATTTACTTATTTTTAAATACTTACATTAAAGTAATAAGTAATATGGTTAAAACAAAAACATTTCGATTAGCGCCCAACTTTTATGTAAAAACTGAAATATTACAACAGCATCTAAATCGTAATACAACAAAAACACTTTCGAAATAAAAAGCACTCCGAAAAACATAATTACATATATATGAGTAAATATTAAATTAAAATCTAAAAATGACTTAGAACTCATGAAAATATTTTTTTTTAGTTTACAACACTTATATTTTGTGTTAAAAATAATTATACTACTCTCTTTTTCTAATTAATTTTGCAGGAACTCCGGCTACAATAGTATTTGCTTCAACATTTTTGGTAACAACACTACCACCAGCAATTACTGCACCATCTCCTATTTCAACACCAGCCATAATAGTACAACCAGCACCAACCCAAACGTCTTTACCTATTGTAACTTTTTTTAATTCATGACCCGATTCAAAAATACTTTCTCCAATTTTTGGTATGTTATGGTTTGCCGAAAAAATCATGGTATTATATCCAATTAAACTTCTATCTCCAATTTCAACCCCACCGCCTGTGGTAATTAAAACACCCCAAGCTAAATCTACACCATCGCCAATAACAATATTACTTGCCGGATTTATTTTTATTCCAGGATAAAAAGTAACCCAACTTCCAACTTTTCCTCCTTGAATTCGTATCCAATTCGATTTTATTAAATTGAAAAGTTTATGACGTGGAAAAGCAAAAATTATTGTTGATATAAATTCGTATGTACTTACTAGTTCATATTTTATTAGTTTTCCAATTTTCATATTGTTGTTTTATAAAGTTCAACTGAAGTTCTACTTTTTCTTTTGGAGTAGGATAAAGTTCAAGTTCTTTTGCCTGACGATTTACTACTTCATCATAAAATTCGGGATTAGATTTAAGTGCAATTATTTTATCGGCAATATCTTTGGCATTATTTCTGTCAACATAAACCGGTATATTATTGCAAATTGATTGCGACCACTCTAAATCGGAAATTAATAAAGGCTTTTTAAAATGATACGATTCAATAATATTATTACTAAAACTCTCTAATAAACTAAACAATCCAACAGCACTTACCTTACTATATAAATCGGGTATAAATGACGTATCAACATTACCTATTGCATTTATTCCACCATTAACCCCTAAACTTTTACATTCCGAAATTAACTTTTGTATATTTTCGTTACTATTATCAACTGTTATTACAAACTCAACATCGTTAATATTTTGTTTTTTAAGCTGATGTAAAACTTCCGGAATTATTGTAAGATTTTTATTAGGATGCCAACCCGTAAGCATCAATATATTAAACTTGTTGCTATCTATTTTTACTTCATTATTTTCGGAAGTAGAATACGAGCTTATTGATGGACGTATAAAAGTTGTGCTTTTTACAGGAAACTTAAATAAATTTGAAACTCGATTTTGCATTGCTACATTTTCGAAAATAATAGCATCGGCTTTTAATGTTTGCGACAATCTATATTTATCAATAAGTTTCTTTTTTATACTTTCGATTCCTGTTGTAGTATTCCAAAAATTAATTTCCGGAAAATATATATTTGAGTAAGCACTACCAACAACATTAAATGTTTTAGATGATGTTAACGCTGGTCCGAATAATGTATATATAGTAGATATTTTTTTATCTGAAATTAATTTTTCAAGCTGTAAAGTTTCGAACTTAATTCTATTAAATAACGAATCTTTAACCGAAAAACACTCAAGTTTTTCGTCAACAACTTTTTTATAAACCGGAGAATTATCATTACATAAAAAAACGTAATCCTTTTTATTACTTAACTGCCCAATATTTGATATAAAATTAATGGCAACCTGAAGTCCTCCACCTCTTTTTATTGGTATTAAGTTTATTAATAATTTGTTGTTTTTAATCATAAGTAAATACAATATATTAATGTGTATTAAGTATGTGCAGGTTAAAAAACACTTTATAATGTTTTTAGTTTTTCACTTGTTTTATTTTATTATTAACTCTTTTTTTAAAATAATCACTAGGGTAAATTAAGTATGATAATAAATACAAAATAACCAATAAGAGTATATATTTATTGCCTCCTTCATTTCCTAAAATAAAGTAGAAAAATCCACTTGCCATAAATTGAGCATAAAATGTATATATTATTATTCTCCTAAAAAAGTGTAATCGTGGTGCAATTCCTACGTAGTAATCAATTGTTAAATAACTAAATAAAGAAATAAACAACATTAATATTAAACCTCCCGATTTATAATAACTTGTTAAAAAAGTTCCGAATTGCCATTCGTAAGGGTTAACTCTTCTACTTAAAGAGGTATTCACTTCATATGAAGTAAACAATTTTTTGAAAAATGGAAAACCAGAATCTCCATAATTATATTTCGTCCACCTATTTATTGTTTCATTAAAAATAAATGGTTGCATACCAGCATACCCTACAACTCCTACTTCAAAAGCAGAAGATCCAGATTTTTTTTGATCAAATCTATCAACAGTTGCAATAGTCAAAAACCCTACCGAAATTACTGAGAACAGAATAAACATACGTTGTATGTATTTAACTATCTTCTCTGATAAAAGTTTATAAAACAAAAAATTCACTACTAAAAACGCAATTCCAACAAGTATGAATCCCGTTCTACCCGAAAATGCTAATACATTAACAATGTATGATATGGCTCCTAAAGCCAAACCCAACTTTATATAAATTGATTTTTTTTGAATTATTGCTACATAAATAAACACTAAAAACAAATAATAAAAACGAGCTATAGTGGTTGATATTGTAGTAAAAATACTTTTCGGCAATACTGTTACACCATCCTGAATCAGTCCCTCCCTTATCTCTTTAGTTCCAGTTACAAGTGATTTAAATGCATGAGGAGACAAATAAACAAAAGCAAAAACACCTGCAATTGAAAAAACAATTAACACAACATCCATTACCCCATCTCGAGGTATAATCGATTCAGAAGTTATTGATCTTATTTTTAAAGCAGGAAGTAGGTGAAGTAATATTAATACTGAGTACAAAACAAAAACTAACCATGAGTCTTGAGTAAAATCATGACTTGGTATTATATGAGATCCTATAAAAAAAGAAAAGATGGTACCAACAAAATATATACCTATAATTACCATTGCCACTTTGTTTTTTAAATACCTGTAATTATAATAAAACAACAATGATATAAATATGAAAGGAATTATTGCATGCATAATATGTTATTTAAATTCAACAAAATCAAGTGTTTTTAAAAACCTGATATAAAGGCAAGTAAACATTACCAAAAAACATAGCTTTTGTTTTTTTATACAATTTGCAAGTAGCAGAATTGTTGGTTGTGTAAGCTAATTTGTTTATTATCGTTTTAATTTCGAATATTTTTTTGTATTTATATTTAGTATACTTGTTAGCGTTGTCTAAAAAATATCTATACTTATCATATCTAACAGTATTTTCTGTTTGTTGAGAAATACTTAATTCGTGCAAACGATATACACTTAAGTAATCATCTAAAAACTTAACTTTTTTATTTCCGGCTACTAATACCATTAAAGTTTGATCTCCAGCAAAAACCTTAAAAGCCCAATCAGGCACATTGGTTAATATTGAATTAGATCGGAATAGAAAAGTTGATGTATGAGTGAAATTTCGAATTAAATAATCTGATAATTCGAAACTTAATTTATTTTTTTGATAAAAGGATCTGTTATCTACTTCTTGCAAGTTGTTATCTCCCGTTTTTGTATAATACTTTGATGTAACTATGCTATAAGACTCATTATTATCTAAAAAATCAACTTGTTTTTGAAGTTTTAATGGGTCAATCCAATAATCATCACCTTCGCATGTTGCAATATATTTTGGATTTGCCAATTGGCATTTCTGAAGATTATAAAACCAATTACCTATTGATCCTTTATTTTTATCAAAATTTTCAAGTTCAATTATATCAGGATATTTATTGGCATATTTTTTACAAACTTCAACAGTATTATCTGGAGAGTTATCAACTGTAATGTAAAGTTTAAATTTAAAATTGGTTTTCTGATTCAACACTCCTTCTATAGCTTCTGATATGTAATTTTCATGATTATACGTTATCATTGAAACTGCAACAACTATATTATCTTCCATTATTCTGAGTTAAAAACATTAACAATATCTATTTAATTAAATTTACATTAAATAGTATTTTTACAACCTTAACACCGAGCAACTGAAACAAAACACTCACTAACAACTACTTACTAAACTGAGTAAAATCATCTTTCATTGAAAGCATAAACTTTTTTTCGAATAAATAACTTAAACCTACATACAATATACCAGCAACAGCAATTTGAATAAACAGTGTAATTGTAATTCCTAAATTAATTACTTGCCCCAAGTAATATGTTGCAACCATCATTATAATTGATATAATAAGTATTTTATAAATTTGTTTTACTTGTTTAATAATACCATAATTAAAAATATGCCCCGAATAAATAGAATTTAATATTACAGATGGAAAGGAAACAAAAGCAAAATGACTTAACAACATTATAGTTATACCATATTTATAACTAAAATATATAGACAATGCCATTATAATTTTTTTTATAATTTCGAGTTTCAAAAACAAGTCGGATCTACCTTTTGCATTAAGTGCTTGCAAATTCATTACACTTATTGGTAACATTGCACCCATAAGCATTAAAACCCTTAAATAAGGCACACTCTCTATCCACTTATCGGTTAATAAAAAAATTATTAAATTATCGGCAACTGCTAAAATTCCAAACATAACAGGCAATGTTACAAATGCCAACATTTTTAAACCTCTTGAAAATACTTTTACAAATCTTTCGTTATCATCCTGTACTTTCGATAAAACAGGATAAACAATTTTACCAATAACACCTACAGTATTACTTATTGTAAGCAAATAAAACTCATTACTTCTGTTATAAAATCCCAAAGCAGCTGCGCTAAATAATTTACCAATTATAAGGTTATACAGGTTTGTAAAAACAGTATTCAATATACCCGACATTAGTAGTTTAGAACCAAAACCAAATAAGCCTTTTAACGAGTTTAAGCTAAATTTTAATTGAGGGTACCATTTACTAAACACAAACATAAATACACTCTTAAAAAAAGTAGCAACTATTATTTGAATAACTAACGCCATAACTCCGTAGCCATTATAAGCCATATAAACTCCTACAAAACCCGAAATTATTGATGATAATAAAGTAACCTTTGCTTGTGTTTTAAAATCTAATTCTTTCGATAATAAATTGTTAGGAACTGCGGCAAAAGAACCTATTAATAAATTGAATGATATTATTTTAGTAATTAACACTAATTGAGGTTCGTTATAAAATTCGGCAATAAAATTTGCACTAAAAAATAACAACGCAGTCATTAAAGCACCTAAGAGTAGGTTTAGGTAAAAAACAGAAGATTCGTCAATATGAGTTATTTTTTTACGTTGTATAAGAGCAGCTCCAAAACCGCTATCAATAATGGTTTGTCCTAAAGCAGAAAATACAGCAATCATTCCTATCAAACCAAATTCTTTTGGCGATAATATACGGGCAAGTATTAACGAAACTATAAAAGTTACTAACTGTCTTCCAAACTTTTCCATTATTGTCCAGAATACTCCTAATAATGCTTTTTGCCTAAGATTTTCCAAATATCATATTTTATAAGCACTAATTAATATAAGTTAAAACACTACTTTATAAAGTTTAATTTATTGTATTGTTTTATACTTATTAACTAGCCTTGTAATTTATAGCTCATTAATTTTACTAAGCACGCGCTGAGTATTATTGAAATCATTATACTTAAAAAACAATTTATAAATATCTTTATATCTCTCATCTACCGATTCGGAAGAAGGATAATTACTGTTTTGTAAAGTCTTAATTAAGTCGTTAAACGAATAACAAATTTCTCCTGGAAATACATCCTTTAAATCATACACAAATCCATGTTGACTATTTACATAATGATCGTAATCATAAGCAAAAGAAATAACTGTTTTATTCAAATATAAAGCATCAATATATGTGCTTGAATAATCCGAAATTAAAATATCCGACTCCCTAGTAAGTATATTCATATTAGAAATCATACTTGTTGATAAATCTATAATATACTCATTGTCAATTATTTTTTTGAAAATATCAATTGGCGGATTAAAAGGATGATACCTAATTCCTAGTAAATAATTATTATCTTTTAAAAACTTCTTTAATATTGATAATTCTTCATTTGTAAAGTTATAATAATAGCCACCCACAGTACTATCTTTGTACGTTGGAGCATACATAATTAATTTTTTATCACCTTTTATAACTCTTAATAAACTAAGTTCTTTTTTTAGTTCATCTGGAAGATTCTTATCTTCTAACTTTAAAAAATCATTTCTTGGCAATCCGGTTTCCCAAAAATTCTCATCAGGAGTATTAAAAAACACTTTCTTTAAAATTTCTTTATTATCGGTTGATGAAGCTATAATAGAATGATGCTTCATTTCTTTCTCTAACTCCTTATTCATAAAACCAACTTCAGGATTAGAAAGATCTTTAATTATTATTCCATGCCAAAGGTTTACTATATTTCTATATTCGGGATGAGTAAAACGGAGTTTAATACTTTTAAATTCATAAGATATTGAATGTTGAATAATTATTTTCTTAGATTTTAAAAGATACCAATACGCAACCAACGACGTCATTTTTACCTGCTTAACACTTTTAGAGTTTCCTAAAGAAAGTTTTTTATTCCTGAATAATACAATTTTTTGTATATCATGGTTATTCTTAACACCCTCGAATAAGGCTAACGAATTATCACTTAAATCTCCATCTCCCAAAAAGTAAACAGGAAAAATCCAGTAATCTTTTCTTTTTTCAAAAAAGCCATCTAACAGATTAAATACTACATTTAATAATAATCGTACACCCCAAACAAAACGATTAAAAATAGCTGATATAATTTTTGTTATTTTCATAAAACAATGTCAAAATTTTTATTAATAGATTATTTATTCTCCTGCTTTAATTTTTCACCTTCCATATTATATACTTCTATTTTTAATTCTGAAAAGATAATTTCATACCTATCCCTTAAGTGTACTAAAATGTATTTTTACAGGTATCGCATGCCACTAAAAGTCAATCAAAAAGTATCAAGATCAGTTTAAAAATATAGAGCACGCAAATTTATTCGCTATGCTCTTAATTTATCATTGATACAACCAAAAAAATAAAAACTATATTTTGGTTGCTATAAAACTTATTGTATTATGTGGATTATGCCTTACTTATAGTTACGATTGTTTTAATTTCCATTCTTCCATATTTTGCACTTCTCTGCGTAATTCTGAAAAAATAATATCGTACGAATTCTTTATAATATCACGTTTAGTACTAGTTGTACTTACAGTTCCGGTATATGGCAGATATACAACTTCCTTACCTTCTTGATTTTGCATCCAATCTAAACCCTCTAAGTATTTATCTTTCCAATCATCGCCAATTGTTACAACATCAATCCCTAGTTCTTCAAGTTGATTAATATCTGTAAGTTTTTCTTGTTTTACAGCTTTATAAACTCCTTTCATTGATTGTATAATTCTTAACCTTTGCTCGAAAGGAATAACCGGAGGCATACCTTTATAATCAGCTATTAACTCGTCAGTACTTACTCCAACAATAAGTTTATCACCATATTCTGCCGATTTTTCAATAATATTAACATGCCCTATATGAAATAAGTCCCAAGTTCCTGATGTGTAAACAATTCTATCTTTTTTCATTACGTAAATTATTTTGAATTTCTACTATTTTATTAACTACTATATCTAATTCTCTTTTATTTTGAAGTCCAATATGCGACACTCTTAAAAGCTCACTACTTCCACTTGGCATTACATATATATTTTCTTTATTAAGCTGGTTACATACATTTTTACTGTTTTCAACATAAAATCCAGTAACACACGACGAAGGACTTTCAGCACTTAAAGTCCAATTATTATTTTTACACAATTGTCTGAAATACAATGCGTTTTCCTTTACTTTATTTAACGTTTTTTCTGCTCCTTCTTTCTTCAATTTCAACAACCTTGCATGTAGCTGATAAAACAAAACTGTAGCCGGACTAAATGGTGTTTGACCTCTTTGCAAATTGCTTAGATTTTCTTCCATGTCTAAATAATAGTTATTACTACTAAATCCTTGCTTTAATGCTTTTTCGGCAATAGCTACAAACGATAATCCTGGAGGAATATTTAATCCTTTTTGACTACTAACAACAGCCATATCAATATCCCAGTTTTTCATACTGAAATCATCAGTCATAAAAGAACTAATTGCATCAACAACCAATCGTACATTGTTATTTTTACAAGTGGTTGATATTTTATCTAAATCATATAATTGCCCCGATGATGTTTCGTGATGCTGACACAACAACACATCGTAATTGCCTTTATCTATAATATCATTTAATTTTGTATAATTAATATCTTTACCAAATACAACTTTAAACTCGTCGGCATTTATATTATGATATTTGCATAAATCTCTCCATCTGTTTCCAAAAGTCCCTCCATTAATAACCAAAACTTTATTGAAATTTGAAACATAATTAACAACCACCGATTCCATTGCCGCAGTACCTGCCGATGTATAGGTAATAACTTTACCATCTTTTACATCTAACAATTCCTTTAATATTTCCTCGTTTTCGTTAACCATTTTCGAAAATTTACTTGTGCGCATATATGGAATTTGTTTAGATCCTAATGCCAAAATATCATCTTCAATTAAACCTGGAAATGCAAAGGTTAGCATTTCATTATCTGAATTTTCAAACATAATCTTCTCCTCTCATTGTTAATACTGGCGACATTCCCTCTTTAAATCCAAATTTTGCATAAAATGGTTCGCTACCAGGAATGGCAGTTAAAAACATTTTCATAAAACCTCCTTCTATACTTTTTTTGGTAGTTAAATCAAGTAATCCCTTTCCAACTCCTAATTTTCTATAATCAGGATTAACCATAACATCAAGTATGTAATACATGTAAACATTATCGGTTAAAAGTCTTGCGTAACCAATTAACTCATTGTTTTTTAATGGATTTCGTGCAGTAATTGCAACAGTATTTTCAAGCGAAATCTTTTCTTTTTCAACAGTTCGTAATGAATAATGAAAAACATTTTCGGGTGGAAATTTATCTGATGTAGATTTTTTCATTTTTTCCATCAAATTAAAAAGTTCGTCAGTATTTACCTCATCATTAAATTTATAGGTTATTTTATTCATAATTAATTTATCATATCAGGTGCAAAAACAGGAATATCATGAACTTCAGATACATCAAATCTTTCAACATGACTATCATCTATAAATATTGATTTATTTCCTTTTATATATTTCGATTTTTTATCTTTTCTATCTAAATGAATAACCTCATCAAACAAAGTACTTAACCTATATTTTTTCAACGATTCGTTAATATCAAAAGCATGTCGGGTAATTAAAGTAACTTTTTTACCTTCGTTTATATACTGATAAAGTTTAGCTACCAAAGAAGTATTAACCTTGCCTTCAATTATTAAACAGTCATCAAAATCAACATAAACCTTATCGAAATCGTAATCCATATTTACTACAACTCCTAATGCCCTATCAATTTCAATACTAGCTTTATTCTCAACAATACTAACATCAAAATCAAAAGAATCGAAAATACTCAGTAGTGCAAAATTCACTCCTTTATATCTGTATAACAACGATGATCCTCCCATACGAGACGCAACCTCTAACAACGATAATTTATTATTTATATCTCTTTTAACTTGATAAAACCAAGCTCCACGAAACTCCATTTTAGAATTTATTGTGCGTGCAATTTCCTCAAATTCAAATCGTTCGGTTACATCTAACGAAATTGTATTAACCGATATTCCTGTTCGTGTACGCCTACGAGGACGTGGACCAGAAAACATCAGTTCTCCTTTTTTATTAGTAAAACAATCAACTGTATATTCCTCTCCTGGTAAGTAATCCGATATAATACAATCACCCCATTCCTCTATATGAGATATTCCCTCATTTAAAGTTTTTATAACCTTTGCACCTCTCGATCCGTACCCAACATTGGGTTTTATAAATACCGGAAAATTTTCAACATCAATAATATTATCATACACTCTTGGCACATTCATTACCGAATTTAACAGAGTATATGTTAGTTTTTTTGAAGAACATATTCTACTAGTTTCAACCGACGATGCAATAACTTTGCAATTAAATTCTTGCTCTAATGGTTTTAAAAAAGAAATTGCAATATCCATAGCCGGATATATTGCTTCAATTTTATTATCTGAAATTATTTTTTTAAAATGCTCTACAAAATCAACGTCATTAATATTGGGCACATTTCCAATATAATTTTCGTAAACAAACTTACCGTGATCGTTAACACTACTAGCGCCAAATAACTCAACATGACGACTATGCTTTAACGAACGATGTATTTCTAAACCAACTTCCGATCCGCAAGGAAAAACTAAAACTTTAATTTTATTCATTGGTAATTAATTTAACTATGTAACTAATTTCTTCTTCTGATAGGTTTGGATATATTGGCAAACAAATTACCTTATCAGCTATTTTAACTGCATTTTGTAAATTATTTCTATTAGCCGATGGCAATCCTTTATAAGTTGGAAAATCGCTTATAAGCGGATAAAAATATCTTCTTCCATACACATTATGATCCTTTAATTTTTCATAAAGCTCATCTCTACTAAGTGTGTAATCGCTATTAACATAAATCGGGAAATATGCATAATTATGCTTAACTCCTTCAATATCTTTTAAACAACTAATACCTTCAACACCCTTAAATTTTTCTTTGTATTTATATGCAATATCCTTACGTTGTTGAATTTGCTTATCAATTGTGTTAAGCTGTAATAATCCGTATGCCGATTGTAGTTCATTCATTTTAGCATTTATACCTGGTGCTACCACAGTGGTTTCATCTGCAAATCCAAAATTCTTTAAAAAGTCAATTCGTTTTTTTGTTCCCTCATCATGACATATAATTGCCCCACCTTCTATTGTATTAAATGTTTTGGTGGCATGGAAACTTAATATTGATAAATCTCCATAATTTAGCACACTCTGTCCGTTAATTTCAACTCCAAAAGCATGTGCCGCATCATAAATAATTTTTAAGCCATAGGTGTCGGCAATACGTTCTAGTTTTTCAACCTCAACCGGATTTCCATAAACATGTACCGGAACAATTGCAGTAGTTTTTGGAGTAATTAAACTCTCTATTTTATCTATATCTAAATTTCCGTAAACGGGATCTATATCGCAAAACACCGGAGTTATTCCATTCCAATGCAAAGCATGAGTTGTTGCAACAAAAGTATATGGAGTTGTAATTACCTCTCCCGAAATTCTAAGTGTTTGCAAAGCAGTAATTAAAGCAAGAGTTCCGTTAGAAAATAACGACACATATTTTACCCCAAGATGTTTTGCTAATTTATCCTCAAATTCTTGATGATATTTACCATTATTAGTCAACCATTTATTTTCCCAAATATCCTCTAGTTTCTCTACAAATTCTCCTAAATCTGGCATTGTTGGTTGAGTTACCAGTATCGGTTTTTCTCTTTTCTCCATTTGTATATAGTTGTTTCTTATTAGTTGAATCTAAATTCTTATTTTACTTTCTTAAATACATTATACTTATTATTGATACATTCAATAAAATCATAATTATCTTTAAGTTTTTTAGTTACTAAAGAATCTTCTACAGCATAAAAAATTAAATAACTATCTTTTTCTATTTGATCTAATACCGTATTGTAAGCTCTTGTTCGGGGAAAAGTGTAACCTAATTTTTTATAATTTGCCGATCTATAATTGCCATAATAATATTGGGCAGGACTAATTTTTAAATAAACTTTACTGTTTTTTGGCACAACATCTACTAATACCTTACTTACTGCAATATCTCTATTATACTTATGTATTGTGTTGTTATATTTACTATACCAACCGTAAGCTCCAAAAACAATAACCGTATAAATTGTTAAGTATTTTAAAACCTTATTTATACTGAATTTATATACTATAATACTGTAATTTAATTTATTTAATGCAATGGCTAGTATAAATATCGACCATGGTATTATTGCATAGAAGTAATACAAAATAACTGAAAAATAAATACTTAGCATGGTACTTAAAAAAGCCAAAATAAAAAATACTATGTATTTATCAATCTTAATAAATTTTAGTAAATAGAAGCTAAAAGGAACAAAAATAAATACCGTTGGAATTAGCACAAAACTTGCTAAGTACATAAGAACACTTTGTCCTCCTGTAATTTTTATAGCACCTTCTACTCCCATAATTCCAACCAAACGCTTAAGATAATCCCAAAAATCTATTTGATTAAAATGTATTACATACATTAATATTAATACAGTAAAGAAACCTGATTTAAACAGTGAAAAATTTTTAATAATTCTTTTGTCATCATCCATTACAACCCAATAAAAAATTGGAATTGCAAAAGCTAATGCATACTGCTTTGTATAAAAAGACAGGAATAGAAACACGCCCGATAAAAAATATTTTTTCTTGAATAAAAACAATGTTGTTAATAGCATAAACAACAACATTAAAGGTTCTAAATAAATACTTATACCACCTAAAAACAATGAGTAAAGCATGAAAAGTATAATCGTAAATGTTTTTATTTGTTGTTTTATTTTCAATAACGTAAGTACCTTATAAAACACAGCAACACTTATAAGCTGTATTGCAAATACTACTAAAAAAAAATATTGAGTTTCAATTTCGGATGTTAATAAATAAGGTATTCCATAAAAATAAATTGCCAACGGATTATATTCTACCGCCATTTTGTAATAAGGAATTCCATCTGCAAAAACATCTCTTGCAATAGAAATGTAATACGATCCATCTACCCCAACATTTGGATAGTTTAAAGAAAGCAACACCATTAAAATTACAAATATCAACCACACTAATTGTGACACTTTATTTGTTTTACTATCAAAAAAAGTTTTCATGTTGGTTAGTAGTTTATTTTTTATTTTTAATGATAAAACCAGGACGATCTTTTACTTCATCATAAATACGCCAAATATATTCGGCTACAATTCCTAATGAAAAAAGTATTAATCCGCTGAAAAAAGAGAAGATAACAGCTATTGAAGTCCATTCTGGTAAATTTTCATCCCAATATTCTGTATTTCCGAATAATTTCATATAAATATATATTGCAATTATTACTATTGATGTTGCAATAAAGAAAAAACCTATATTGGTTATCATTTTTATTGGCCAAGTTGAACTAGAAAAAAAAGCATCTCTAAACAACTTTATTTTTTTACTAAAAGACCACCTCGATTTTTCATTTATACCCTGCATACGTTGGTACGACAATAAATAAGGAGAGAATCCTAAGCGTAAAACTTCAATTATACTAACTGTATTTATATGATGAATTTTGTTGTTTAATATATCAACAACCTCTCTATCTAAAAAAAAAGTATCTGCACCTCCATTCGGAAATTTTATGTCTGATGTATAGTTCATAACCTTATAAAAAAGATTAGAAAACACATCACTAAAAAAACCATCATCGCGAGATTCTCTATGAGGAATAATTATTTTCTCGCCTTGTTGCCAAACCTTATACATATCAACTATTGTTTGATATGGCATTTGTTCATCATCATGAATTGGCAAAGCACAATTACCATTACTAACCTGTAATCCTGCAAATGTGGCATAATGAGCTGTGTAATTTTTACTTAATTGGTAAGCGTGTACATTACTATTTTCATGCTCAAGTTTTTTTGCAACCTCATAAGAATCATCTTTTGATCCATCATCAATAATGATAAATTCAAAAGGAATATTATTCTTATTAAGTAGCTTAGTTATATCGTTATAATTTTTAACAATTCGTTGGCTACTATAATATGACAATAGTATTATGCTTAATAAATTGTTATTCATAGCTCATTAAATTTGGTTATAAGAAAAATACTGAGATTTATAAAATCGTTATTATCAAAGAACCTTTAATTTCTATAAAACTCAATCACGGCATTTATTACTCTATCAATTTCTGCACTTTTTAAATCGTAATACATTGGCAATCTTAATAATCTACTTGTATAAAGTTCCGATTGTGGTAAATCAACCTTGCTATTACTTTTTAAGTAAAACGGACTTTCATGAAGACATAAATAATGAAATACACTGTGTATATTTTTCTGTTTTAAAAAATTAATCAACTCAGTTCTTTCATCAACCGACTTGGTAATTAAGTAAAACATATGTCCGTTGCTTGTGGCATAATCTGGAATAAATGGCAGTTTAATTTTGTTTTCAATTAACTTAAGTCCATTATAATATTTATTCCAATTCCAAATACGTTTGGCTTGTATTTTGTCAATGTTTTCGAGTTGTGCATACAAAAAACCTGCCACTGTTTCCGAAGGTAAAAATGATGATCCTGTATCAACCCAAGTATATTTATCAATTTCTCCTCTAAAAAAAGAAGCTCTATTTGTTCCTTTTTCCCAAATAATTTCGGCACGTTCAATTAGTTCGTCATCATTTACAACAAGTAAACCTCCTTCTCCCGAAATAACATTTTTTGTTTCATGAAAAGAGAAAGTTCCTAAATGCCCAATGCCTCCAAGTGGTTGTCCTTTATAAAAGCTTTCAACTGCCTGAGCAGAATCTTCAACAACCTTAATATTATATTTTTTAGATAAAGCCATAACCTTATCCATATCAACTGCAACTCCTGCGTAATGAACCACAACAATAGCTTTAGTTTTACTAGTTATTAATTCTTCTATTTTATTAACATCAATATTTGGTGTTTCCACCTCCGAATCGGCAAATACAATTTTAGCACCTTGTCTGAAAAAAGCTAATGCCGTTGACACAAAAGTGTAAGAAGGAATTATAACCTCATCTTCAGGTTTAATGTCTAACAACATTGCACACATTTCTAAAGCAGTGGTGCACGATGTGGTTAATAATGTTTTTTTGAAACCATATCTTTCTTCGAAAAAATGCTGGCATTGTTTTGTATAAATTCCATTACCCGATAATTGTCCGGAACTAACTGCTTTTTGAATATAATTAGTTTCGTTTCCGGTTAAATACGGTTTATTAAATGGTATTTCTTTAAATGTTTCTTTATTCTTTAAAGTGTCCGATTTAGTATTCATGATTACTCTATCGTAGGTAATATTTTTATATTTTAAACTCGAATTATTATTTTTACAATTCGATAAAATTGATTTATTAACAACTACTTTCATAAACAAGTGTTTTATACTATATCGAAATATATTGAACCAATACACTCAATAAAGAAATGATAATTTAGTTTGGCTATAGATATTTAAGATATTTAAAACCTTAAATATCAACCCCTAATACATTGGATGGATTTATTATTTGTTTTTTTAGTGGATGAGAATAGACTACTACTCCAACACGTTTTCCTGATTCATCTAACGATTCGTAATCGCCAACAGAAAGCAACATCATAGACTTTACAATACAATTATTACTGTACAAGCTATCTTTATAAATCTTATCTTTTTCTGGTTTTGAATAAACAAAATAAACTCCCGAATATTCGTTTTTACTTGGTGGGTAATTAATCGGTGTAAATTTATTGAATGCAACATCAATAACACCTTTTACAAAATCGTATCCTGTAGAAAGCTGAACTAAATCAGACCCTATAAAATCTCCTCCCATACGGGCTCCTATTTCTACAATATATATTTTATTATCGGCTGTAATTAATATTTCAGAATGTCCTGCTCCATTAACTACGCCTAATGCACTAAGTGCTTTTTTTATTGTTGAAAAAATATTTTCTTTTAAAACATCAGTAATATTTGCAGGCTGATGATGCTCAATTTCAACAAAATACGGAGTACCAGTTGTAACCTTATCAGTTACTGCCAACATATAATGTTTTCCTTTAAACGATATTGTTTCTACCGAAAACTCTCGGCCTTTTATAAATTCCTCAACTATAACAGTTTCAGAAAATTGAAGAGATTTTTCAATAGCCTTATTTATATCCGAATTTTTATTAACATAAGTAACTCCTCTCGATCCCGAACTATCAGTAGGTTTAACAACAATAGGCAACTTTAACTTATTATTATAAATATTAAAATCAGGAGTATTACAGGCTGTAAAAAGTGGACACAATAACCCCGATTTGCTTAAAGCCTTACGCATTTGATATTTATTTGTTGTTAGCAACGATAATTCTACAGGATTACCAACAAGCCCCAATTTATCTGCAACATAATTTACAGTAGGCATTGCCATATCAGATGCAATTGAAGTAATTGCATTAATACCAACTTTGGTACAAATTTTTAATATTTCGTTTTTATCAAGTATCGATATAGAATAATAAAAATCAGCAATATCTTCTACTACGTTTCCTTCTTTCCAAGCAAACACATGAGTTTCGTAACCCAACTCTTTAGCTTTATCAACCAAAGGTTTTTGTAAATAACTTGCTCCTAAAATTGCTAATTTTTGTTTCATAAAAATCTATATAATAAGTAATAAAACATATTTATTTAGAATTGATTATGTTTGATAGTTCACTTTTAATTTTGTCATAATATTTAAATTCATAAAAATGATACATTAACAAAATGATAGATCACGCAAAGTTTTAATATAACTATCAATAAATAATACTGAATAAAGCTTTGCGTGATATATAACTTGAATCTAAGTTTTATAATCTTCCGTCAACTAATTTTCTATCAACAAACGATTTTGTATCGAAAATAACAGTATCACTATCTTTCCATTTCTTAAAATTAAGTGTTTTAAATTCGTTATGGGCAACTGCTACAATAACCGAAGAATAAACCTCTCCGTTAAGATGATCTAATACATCAATACCGTATTCGTGCTTTACTTCCATAGCATTAACCCACGGATCGAAAATATCAACATCCATACCAAATTGTTTTAATTCTTGATAAATATCAACAACTCTAGTATTTCTTATATCCGGACAATTCTCTTTAAAAGTAACACCTAAAATCAACGATTTTGCACCTTTAATTTGAACTCCTTTATCTATTAATAATTTTACAACCTTATTAGCAACGTGCATTCCCATTGAATCATTTACTCGTCGCCCTGATAAAATTACATTTGGATGATATCCTAACGATTTTGCTTTGTGAGCTAAGTAATACGGATCAACTCCTATACAATGTCCGCCAACTAAACCTGGCTTAAACGGCAAGAAATTCCACTTTGTACCTGCTGCTGCTAACACATCGTTTGTATCAATATTCATTCTTTCAAAAATCAATGATAATTCATTTACAAATGAAATATTAACATCACGCTGAGCATTTTCAATTGCTTTTGATGCCTCAGCAACCTTCATGCTAGGTGCCTTATGTGTACCTGCTAAAATTATTTTATTATATAAATCATCAACTAAATCTGCAATTTCAGGAGTAGATCCAGAAGTAACCTTTTTAATAGTTGTAAGCGTATTAACTTTATCTCCCGGATTTATTCGTTCTGGAGAATATCCACAATAAAAGTTATTATTAAACTTCAATCCTGATTTTTTCTCTAAAACCGGCACACAATCCTCTTCGGTACATCCAGGATATACAGTAGATTCATAAATAACAATATCTCCTTCAGATAATACACTTCCTACCGTAGCCGATGCGCTTAACAGTGGTTTTAAATCGGGCGCATTAAAATCATCAATCGGTGTTGGAACAGTTATTATGTACACATTGGCATCCTTAATGTCTTTTAATTTGCTAGACAATAACAATCCATCATCCTCAAAGCCATCAATCTGAGCTTCTTCTTTAATTTCATTATCTTTTCCAACAGTTTGAAAAACAAGAGATTCTTTTAATACTGCGTGCAAATATTCATCTGCAACTTCTAAAGTATCATCATGTCCTTCATTAAGCCTTTTTACTCTTAATTCATTAATATCGAATCCAACTACTGGATACATCTTTGCAAATTCAACAGCCAAAGGCAATCCAACATATCCTAATCCGATTACTGCAATTTTAAGCTCGTTAACATTCATAATTGTAAATAATTAATTTGGTGGTCTATTAATTTCTATCATACTAACTATAACTTTATAATTAGGGTATCAATGAAAGTAATTGATGTATTAATTTTATATTTAATACAGAACATAAATCATCTCAAATCATATAATAATAGTTCTCTAACAAATACCGTGATTTGATAAATAGTTATTATCGTTATAACCTATATAGCGTTTGTAACGATAATAACTAATTTTAATATTTTCACTTTATTTTGTCATATAACCATAACGATTAAGATAATACAAATTGTTTTTTACGGTAAAATGGTGGGTACCATCATATAGGTTGTTTTCATAGCTTCGCTACTTAAAGTCACATAAACTTTAAGTAAAATAGGAAATACGCTCATAATTAAGACAAACAACAAAAGCATAAAAAATATCAGTTTGTTTTTGTAAAAAATGAAGAGCTGATTAATGAAAATCACTACTATATATTACTTTAAATTTAAGTTTTCTAAGTCAGTAAACATCTACTAAACCTCTTGTTTTCGTTGAATAAATAGGTAAAGCCGATTTACGTAACCATCAAAAACAACACACCCAAACTATGTGCTTTAAATCGATATAAAAGATTTTACATTCCAATGTATTTTTAATTATGAGCAGTAAAATTAACAACTAAAAAAACACCATTAAAAACTAATTACTGCATAAAACATTAAACAACAACCTTAAACTTAAACACCTTATAAACAGCATACTTAAATATATAGTAAGTTTCATACTGAAACATTAAAAGGAATATTGCATTATATATTTCAATGTAAATGTTGCAATAATTGAAACATTACTTTACTTTTAATAAAGAATTACTAATTAGTATATCAACATTAAATAATATATTATGACAGGAGATATTACATTTTCTATGATTAAACCAGGAGCTGTAGGTAATGGTTTTATAGGTCCTATTTTAGATAAAATTACGTCGGCAGGTTTTACAATTGTAGCACTAAGAATGACTCAAATGACGAGATCGGAAGCTGAGGCTTTTTATTACGTTCATAAAGAAAGACCATTTTTTACTGAATTAGTAGAATTCATGGTTGGTGGTCCTATAGTTGCAGTAGTGTTGAAAAAAGAAAATGCTGTTGAGGACTTCAGAACTTTAATAGGAGCAACTAATCCTGAAGAGGCTGCTGAAGGAACTATCAGAAAAATGTATGCCGAATCGTTAGGGCATAATGCAATTCATGGATCGGATAGCGATGATAACGCTAAACGTGAAGTTTCATTCCATTTTTCTACTAGAAAGATTTTTTACAATTGCTCAAAATAAATTACTATTTACTGTTATTTACAGTAATATATAACAACAACACTCTGTTAAATTTTTTATTTAACACTCTTAAAATCAGTAACATTAAATAGCTATAATTTTCATTATACTTGATTTTACTGATATACAATGTGTTATAGCAAAAAATAACGGACTATTATAATAACTAAAAAGGGGGATTTACCCCCTTTTTTTGGTAACTACAATTTCTTGTAAAATGAAAAAAGACGTAGTAATTGTTTCAGCTTTAAGAACACCTATTGGAAGTTTTGGAGGAGTTTTTTCTAAAATATCAGCAACCAATTTAGGTGCTATAGCAATTAAAGCAGTAATTGAAAACTCAAAAATAGATACGAATGAAATAGATGAAGTATTTATGGGAAATGTTATTCAGGCAAATAACGGACAAGCACCTGCTAGGCAAGCATCAATAAAGGCCGGAATTGCTAACACAGTACCATGCACCACTGTAAACAAGGTGTGCTCATCGGGTATGAAAGCAATGATTTTAGGGGCGCAAAGTATAATTACAGGAGATAACGACGTAGTAATTGCAGGTGGAATGGAAAACATGTCGTTAATACCTCATTACTTAGAAAAAGGTAGAACCGGACAAAAACTTGGTAATTTAAACTTAGTAGACGGATTGCTAAAAGACGGTCTTTTAGATGCGTATACGGGTAAACACATGGGAGAAAGTGCCGAACTTTGTGCCGACAAATACCAATTTACAAGAGAAACACAAGATGAATATGCAGTTGAATCATACAAAAAATCGGCAGATGCATGGAGTAAAGGTTTGTTTAAAAACGAAATTGCTCCTGTTGAAGTACCTTTAACAAAAGGCAAAACAACAATTATAGATACAGATGAAGAATTTACTAATGTAAAATTCAACAAAATATCGTTATTAAAACCCGTATTTAAAAAAGAGGGTACAGTAACTGCTGCAAATGCATCAACATTAAACGATGGAGCATCGGCATTACTATTAATGAGTTCCGAAAAAGCAAAAGAACTTAAATTAAAACCATTAGCTAAAATTGTTTCTTATGCCGACGCTGCTAATGAGCCTGAGTGGTTTACTACAGCACCTGCAAAAGCTATGAAAAAAGCTATTGACAAAACCAATTTATCAATTAAAGACATTGACTATATTGAAATAAACGAGGCATTTTCTGTAGTAAGTTTAGCCAATATAAATATACTAAACCTTAATAAAGATATTGTAAATGTAAATGGTGGAGCTGTATCTCTTGGTCATCCGCTAGGTAGTTCTGGATCTAGAATTATTACAACTTTAATAAATATATTAATTCAAAAAGGCGCTAAATATGGATTAGCGGGTATATGTAATGGAGGAGGTGGCGCCTCGGCTATGATTATTGAACGTATTTAAAACAATAAATAACAACTATTGAAAATACAGTTTTAAATATAAATACTACGCAAAAACATGTTATAATAAAAAAACACTTTTAATCTAATAACAGCTTGAATTTTTTCATTATTTCACTATATTAGAACTACTTAGAAACCTAATAAATTAAACAATGAAAAAAATAAAAGAGAACATTAAAGAAACTACCCAGAAGCTAAAAAGACTAAAGGTTAGATTAGATTATAAAACATTTATAACAATTAAAGATATTAGTTCTTTAAAAATTTGGAAAGATCGCTATCCTAATGCAAAAGTAGTAGGCGAAATTTATATTTAAAATAAATGACGCCACTTAAACTATTTTTTTGTATTTTTAATTAAGTTCACTACTTAATTACCATTTTTAGAGTAAAATTGTAATAGAGTGTGAATGTGTTGAAAGGAGATTGTAAGAAAACACATATATATTTATATACGATTTAGATTATACTTTTTTTAAATCTTAAATATACATATCTTGCAACCAACCAATAAATAACAATTAAAGACTCTATACCATGTTAAATTGCATCACAGTTGACGACTCAAATATCCAGCTAAAGGTTATATCTGAGTTAGTTAGACAACACCCGTCATTAAAACTTGTTGGTTCATTCACTAATGCTATTGAAGCACGTGAAGGTTTAAAAAACTTAGAAGTTGACTTAATATTTTTAGATATTGAAATGCCTGTTGTATCAGGGTTCGATTTTTTAGAAACTTTTAAAGATATTCCACAAGTTATAATTGTAACTTCTAAGAAAGAATATGCCTTTGAAGCTTTCAAATATGACGTTACTGGATTTTTAAATAAGCCAATAGATAAAGATTCTTTTCAGAAAGCTATCGACCGTTCATTATTGTTCCACGAAAACGTATTCAATAAAGAAGAAGATACTACCGAAGACGAAACTATTTTTGTAAAAAGTAACCTTGTAAACAAAAAGGTTTTCTTAAAAGATATTAAATGGATTGAAGCAGTTGGTGATTACGTAAAAGTAGTTACTAATTCTGAAAACCATATTGTACTTTCAACAATGAAAGCTTTTGTAGCTAAATTGCCGGAAGAAAGATTTATGAGAATTCATAAATCATATATTGTTAATCTTGAAAGAGTAAAAAGATTTAACAGTAAAACTGTAGATATTGAAGATCATAAACTGCCTTTAAGTAGAACAAAGAAAATAAAATTGTTTGATATGTTAAACGCAAATTAACTAAAAGGTTAAGTCTTTTAATTATATAAAAAAAGAGGAGTGCTATATATAGCACTCCTCTTTTTTTATATAAATATTTCTGGATAATATAGCTATCTATTATAACGCAAAATAATACGTGTATATTTAAAACCAAATAACTATATAATTGTTTTTTTTAATCATCAATTATACCAAAACTACATTACGTTTTTTAGCAATTATGTTAGGCAAAATCATTCCTGATAAAATAACTAACACTCCAAGCCATTGTAATGCTGTAACATCCTCATGCAACAAAAAACTTGAAGCTACAACAGCTACAGGTAATTCGGCTGCACTAATAATAGAACTTAATCCTACTCCAATACGAGGAATTCCAATTGAAAATAACAAAGGAGGTAATACAGCTCCGAATATGGCTAATAACACTCCATAAGGAATAAGTCCCTCGTACAATGCACCATTCACCAAAAACATTGGTGGATGTAGTAAAGAAGTTAAAATCATAGCTCCAGTAACCATTAAAGCACTCTTTTTAAGTGGTCGAATATTTTCATCTCCACTCTTTCCGCTGAAAAAGATAAAAAGAGCATACGAAAAGGCAGAAACTATACCAAAAACAAAACCTTTTAAACTAAAGTTATTTAATCCATGTTCTAATATTCCGGCTGCTAAAACAGTACCAAACATCAATACTAAAGATGAAATAATTTTAAACTTATTAGGAAGTTGTTTGGTTGAAATTGCTTCGAATAAAACACCAATCCAAGTAAACTGAAAAAGTAATAATATAGCTAACGATGCTGGCATAAGTTGCACTGCCTGATAATAAGAAAAACTTGTAATTCCTATTGGAATACCCATCAACATAGTTGCAACTATACTTTTTGCTGATAATTTATTTCCTTTATCTTTTTTAGAAGTTAAAAGAACCATTGCCCACAAAATTATTGTACCAAAAATCATTTGACTACCAGTTGCATCAAACGCACTAAATCCAGCTTCGTAACTAAACTTAGCTATTGTTGATAATATTCCGTAGCTAGCTGCTCCCAAAAAAACTAAAAAACTATACTTCATATATCTGTTGTTTCAATTTGTTAAATACAAATATAAACCTACCACACTGAACTACTGCATATTAAGTGCTGACAACTGATGAAATCATGACAAATAAACAATTAACACTGATAAGTATGTGTATTTTAATATATTTCAATAAAAATACTTGTAAATTCGCATAAATTTTTTAAACCATAATTATGAGTAACAAAATTACTTCTCTTTTAGTACTACTAACTATTTTCACTTTTTCAACAAGTGTAAATGCTCAAGAAACTGAAGAAATCAAACCTAAATTTAAAATAGGTGGTTTTATTAAAACCGATTTTATTACAACACAGTATAACAATGGAAATGCTGAAAAGGGTAACTTTTTAAATGATTTTCATTTAGCTTCGAAACTACCAGTAGGTAATATTGATAGAAATATCAATACTAATTTTCATGTAAAAGAATCGAGATTAAACTTAACTGTAAACCACAAAATTGGAGATAATACATTAAAAGCTTTTGCTGAAATTGATTTTATGCTTTCTCCTTCGGGAAACTCAATTATTAGTAATTCGTTTGCACCCCGTTTAAGACACTTTTTTGTAAACTATAACAATTTTACTTTCGGACAAACTTGGAGTACATTTATGATTGTAACCCTTCCGGATGATTTAGATTTTACAGGAGCAGGAGAAGGTATTGTATTTGTTCGTCAACCATTAATTAAATATTCTACTAATGGATGGCAATTTGCATTAGAAAACCCTACAAGTACATACATGTATTCTAATGCTGAAATTAATGATAAACAACATTACACTAAACAAACTAAAGTAAACGATCTTGTGCCTGATGCAATTATTCGTAAAGACTTTAAAGGAGATTGGGGAAATTTTTCGGTATCAACAATATTCAGAAATGTACATGTTGACAATAACGATTCTGATTATTTTGGATACGGAACAACTTTAGGTGGTAAATTTAATGTTGGAGAAAAAGATGATATTAGATTTACAGTTGCTGGAGGTCATGGAATTGGACGCTACGTTGCTTTAGGTTTAGTAACAGCCGGAGAATTAAATGCTGATAATGAATTTAAAACACTTCCGGTAGCAAATGGTTACGTTAGTTATTTACACCATTGGAATAACAAATTCCGATCAAGCATAAATGCATCTGCATTATATGCCGAAACTAGTATATTAAAAAATACTGAAGGTACTAAATCAGCATATAGTGGATCGGCAAACCTAATATACTCTCCGGTAGCTGGGTTTTTAGTAGGTGCCGAGTATATGTATGCTTACAGAGAATTAACTAATAAAACTGAAGGTAGCTTTAATAGACTTCAATTTTCTGCTAAATATTCTTTCTAAAAAAATATTACTTTAATAATAAATATACTAAAGCTGAGATGTAAATCTCGGCTTTTTTTTGTCTAAAATTTTAAAGAACTTCATACTCTATTCTTTCAAAAGCAAAATTTTTATATTCTAACATTATTATTTTGTCTCTATTTTTATTCGTAGATTGTAAGTAGCTAACCCTAAATACTATGAAAATGGAAACACCATTCCCTAAAATAAGTATTGTTACTGTAAATTTTAATCAACCAGAAGTAACCGAAGATTTATTAAAAAGTTTAAAGAACATTAGTTACCCAAATTACGAAGTATTTGTAGTTGACAATGGATCATCAAACAACAATTTATCTCTTCTTGAAAACAAATATCCCGATATAAATTTCATATATAGTTCCGAAAATTTGGGCTTTGCAGGTGGTAATAATTTAGCAATGAAACTAACTACCGGAGATGCTGTATTATATATTAATAACGATGTTGAAGTTCCGAAATCGTTTTTAGAACCTTTGGTTAAAAGATTGTATTCTGAAAAAAACATAGGAATGGTAAGTCCTAAAATAAAATTCCACCACACCCCTACTCATATTCAATATGCTGGTGCAACAAAAATGAATCCTTTAACTATAAGCAATAAGCAAATAGGATATAACGAAAAAGATATAGGGCAATACAATCAATCAAGACAAACAAATTATGCACATGGGGCATGTATGTTAGTTTCAAAAGATGCAATTGACTCAATTGGATATATGGAGAATACATTTTTTCTTTATTACGAAGAAATTGATTGGTGTGAGCGTATTAAAAAAGGTGGATACAAAATTTGGTACGAAGCTAATTCTGAAATTTATCATAAAGAATCTATCTCAACAGGTAAAAACTCTCCTTTAAAAACATACTATTTAACACGGAATAGATTGTACTACGCCAAAAGAAATCAAAGCAAAATTGATTACGCAATTGGAGTATCGTATTTTACATTGTTTTCTATACCCGTAAACACTATAAAATATGTTTTTAAAATGGAAATTGATTTATTAAAGTCTTTTTACAAAGGAATAAAGTGGAATCTAGTAAGGTAATTTATCATGGAATATTTAGAAAAAGTATTATCAACAGCACTTTTTGTGTTTTTTATTTATGCTTGGTTTTCGGTATCGTACATCTTTTTTTATTCGTTTTTAGGTTTATTTAAAACAAAAAAACGAACAATACGTAAAGTAAAAAACAAACTCCGCAAATTTGTAGTTTACATACCTGCGTACAAAGAAGATGCAGTTATAGTTGATGTAGCAAACACTGCAATGAAACAAAACTACAATAAAAAATTATTTGATGTGGTTGTAATTGCCGACAGCCTAAAAACTGAAACACTTAATAAGTTAAGAAAAAACAATATTGAGGTAATTGAGGTTTCATTTGAAAAAAGCACAAAATCGAAAGCTTTAAATTTTGCAATGAAAAATGTAGAGCCTCTTAAATACGATGTGGCTTTAATACTTGATGCAGATAATGTTATGAAAGATGATTTTTTAACAAATATTAATATGGCCTTTAATAGAGGTTTTCAGGTTGTTCAAGGTCATAGAATTGCAAAAAACTTAGATACTAATTATGCTATTTTAGATGCTATATCCGAAGAAATAAACAATAATATTTATAGTGTAGGACATAGAGTTATTGGAATGTCATCGAGGTTAATTGGGTCGGGCATGGCCTTTGATTTCGAATTATTCCGTAAAACTATGAAAGATATTAATGCTGTTGGCGGATTTGATAAAGAACTAGAATTGAAGTTAATGAAATCGAAATACGTTTTTGAATATGTTGAAAATGCTTACGTTTATGACGAAAAAGTTAATAATGCAACAGTAATGACAAATCAAAGATCGAGATGGATTTCTGCACAATTTTATTATTTACGCAGATATTTACTTTCGTCGATTTATCATTTAGTAAAAGATTTTAATTTAGATTTTTTCAACAAAGCTCTACAAATGGCACTGCCTCCAAGAGTACTACTTCCTGGCGTGTTATTTTTTATAACAATTATTGCTTTAATAACAAGTCAAAGCAGAGAGGTTTATACATTCGGAACTTTATTTATGGTAAATATAATAGCTTATGTAATAGCTATTCCACGCAAATTTTACAATAAAAAAACATTGGATGCTGTAATTTACGGAATCCCAAATATTTTCTTAAAAACATTATTATCGATAGGCAAAATGACTAAAGCTAATAAAACTTTCATACACACTCCACACACAAATACTAAGGTTGACGAATCGATTACAAAAAAAAATAAATTTAAGGTTTAGTAATTTTAAACTGCATCTTAGTTTATTTCAATACTAAAATTAGAGTTATAAAAGAGTAGTTTACATTTTATATTACAACTATACTTTTATAATTCTTCAGTTCAACTAAAACCCAAAAATCATGAGAATTGGAATAGAAGCGCAAAGAATTTTCAGAAAGAAAAAACACGGCATGGATATTTATGCTTTAGAATTAATACGCCATTTACAACAAATTGACAAAATAAATAAATATTTTGTTTTTGTAAATCCAGGAGAAGACAGTAATTGTTTGCACGAAACCCAAAATTTTAAAATAGTAACTCAAGAAGGAGTTTACCCTGTTTGGGAACAATATTACTTGCCAAAACTTACAAGAAAATACAATTTAGATTTACTTCATAGCACATCAAATACAACTCCAATTTTTATTAACATACCTTTAGTTGTAACATTACACGATATAATATTTTTAGATAATTCGTTGCTATTAAATTCAAACTTTACAGTTTATCAATATTTCGGAAATATTTACAGAAATATTATTGTATCAATACTATTAAGAAAACAGATTAATTGGATTACTGTTTCGAATAGTGAAAAGGAAGAAATATCAAAAAAAATAAAACATACCCAGAGTAGCATAAAAGTAATTTACAACGGATTATCAAACTCTTTCAAGAAAAACAATAATGCAACTGAACTTAAAAATGTTGCTGAAAAATATAAACTTCCCAAAAATTTCATATTAAATATAGGAAATACCGATCCTAAAAAAAACACTGAAAAAAGTATTGCATCAACAGCTTTGTATAAAAAAGAAACTAATTCGGATATTAAAATAGTTATAATAGATTATGACATATTAGGAATTGAAAAAATACTTGAAAAGCACGATGCTATACATTTAATAAACGATTATATATGTATTGGATATGTTGATAATGCAGATATGTCAACAATTTTTAGTTTGGCAAATATGTTATTATTTACATCGGTACGAGAGAGTTTCGGAATACCTGTTATTGAAGCAATGTCGTGCGAGTGCCCTGTTGTGGTTTCTAATATAAGCTGTTTAATTGAAATTTCTGATGGGTCAACTTGTGTTGTTAATCAGCATAGTATAAATGATATAAAAATAGGAATTAAAAAAGTTTTAGAAAATAAGGAGTACAGAAATGAACTTATTTTTAAAGGTATAGCCAAAGCAAAAGAATTTTCGTGGACAAATTGCGCAACTGAAACTCTTAGTAAATACGAAGAAGTAATTAGCCCCGACACAAATAAACACTCGTATAAATCGCCCGTAAAAAACCTAAACTAACGTATTATGAATTTAAATGAGTTATTGTTCTTTACAATGTTATTTACCATTTTCTACACTTATATTGGTTATGGAATTGTAATTTTTACTTTAGTTAAAGTAAAAAGGATTTTCGGAAAAAATAAAACTGACAATTCTAATTATTTCGAACCCGAAGTTACTTTGGTTGTTCCGGCTTATAATGAGGAAGATTTTATTGATGAAAAAGTTAAAAATAGTTTAGAGTTAGATTATCCTAAAAACAAATTGAAAATAATTTTTATTGCCGATGGATCTAACGACGGTACTGTTGACAAACTTAATATGTATAACGAAATTACAGTTTTATACGATGATATTAGAGCAGGAAAATCGGCTGCCGAAAATAGAGCTATGAAGTTTGTAAAAACTCCTTTTGTTATTTTTTGTGATGCAAATACTTACCTAAATAAAAATGCGGTTAAAGAAATAGTTAAGCATTATAAGGATGATAATATTGGCGGTGTATCAGGAGAAAAAAGAATTTATACCAAAAATACTGAAATGGCAAGTGGTTCTGAAGGCTTGTATTGGAAATACGAATCGTTCTTAAAAAAAATGGATTCCGAATTTTATACAATAGTTGGTGCAGCTGGAGAATTAGTTTCGTTTAGATGTAGTTTAGTTGAAGATTTAGAAAATGACACCATTTTAGATGATTTTATACAATCGATGCGCATAGTAGAAAAAAAATACAGGTTTGTGTACGAACCAAATGCTTATGCAATGGAAACTCCATCAGAATCGGTTAAAGAAGAATTAAAGAGAAAAGTAAGAATTGCAGCAGGAGGTTGGCAAGCAATGTTTAGATTAAAAAGTATTTTAAATCCTTTAACTCAACCTGTAGTATTTTTTCAATATGTATCTCATAGAGTTTTAAGATGGAGTGTTACTCCTGTTTTATTGATACTAGCTTTTTTTCAAAATATTACTCTATTAAATTCTGATAGTAATATTTTTACATACACAATGATTGCTCAACTAACTTTTTACACACTTGCTATTTTAGGTTGGTATTTAGAGAACAAACAAATTAAAATAAAAGCATTTTTTGTTCCATATTATTTTACAATGATGAATTATGCTGTTATTGCAGGATTTATACGCTTTGTAAAAGGAAGCCAAAAATCGGCATGGGAAAGATCGAAAAGAGCTAGTGGCGTTAAAAATATGGTTGGATAATTTATTCATCATCTCCCAAAAAAAAACTAAACCCCTTTACTGATTAGTAAAGGGGTTTAGTTTTTTTTATAGATATTTAAATAACTTAGATTCAACTAAATAATCACAATTATTTATTCTTTTCATTAACCAACAATACAACAAAAGGGATTAAAACCAATGCAATTGTAATCCACGATTGAGATAACACAGAAGGTATTAGAATAATTGTAAGTAATATACCAGCAATTCCTCCTCCTAAATGTGCGCTATGACCAATATTCCCAACCTGATTTTTCATTCCATAAATAGAGTATAAAACATACCCTATTCCAAACAACCAACCCGGAATAGCAATTGGTAAAGGAAATATATACAGGCTCATACTTGGTATTAATATTATGGCAGAAAACAATATTCCACTTACCGCACCCGATGCTCCTATTGCAGAATATAATGGATCTTTTTTATTAAAATAAACCGATATTAAATTACCCAACACCAACGATCCTAAATAGATTATAATGAAATAAGTTGGTCCTACTACCTTTAAAACTTCGGGGCCGAAAAAAAACAAGGTAAACATATTGAATATAAAATGAGTCCAGCTTCCGTGTAAAAAACCCGAACTAACTAATCGTACATATTCTTTGTTATGAATTATACTTCCAACCCTAAGCATATACTTTCCGAAAAAACTATTATCGTTTAATCCTTGATAAGTAACTATTGCATTAACTGCAATTAATAAAAACACAATATTATTCATCTTGATTGTTTTTTAGATACTTCTCTAAAATTGATTCTGAATTTTTAACCGATTTCATTGACCAATTATACTCTAAAGCAAACTTTTCTTCATCGGTTAATTCCCATTTTACATCGCTATTTTTCAGTTTATCAACAATTGATTGCAAAATAATAGCAACCGAACTTGATATATTTAAACTTTCGGTAAACCCATACATTGGAATTTTTATATAACCATCGGCTTGATCAATTATATTTTTAGAAAGTCCTTCTTTTTCTTGTCCAAAAAATATAGCCGAAGGCTTTGTAATATCAAATTCCATTGGCGATGTAGATCCATAATGAGGAGATGTAGCAATAATTTGATACCCTTTTTTACGCATTGCATCAATAGCAGGTTGCGTATTATCAACCCCTATTTCGTTAAAAGAATGTACATCAACCCATTTATCCGCACCTTTTGCAACGTGTGTGCTTAAATTAAATTGATGTAATCGTTCGGTAACATTTAAATCCTGAATTCCGAAAATATCGCACGATCGAAGTATTGCACTTGCGTTATGCGATTGAAAAGGATCTTCAACAACAACTGTAAAATGTTTAGTACGCTGATTAATTACTTTTCTGATAGTTTTAACCCTATTCTCAGTCATAAAACCTTGAATGTATTCTAAAATTTCCTTTTTCTCCATCGTTTAATTATTTACTAAAGTTACGGTTGAATTTAAGAAGTAATAAAAAATAAAGTGGTGTATATTTGTGGGCGTTGTAAAAATTATAATATTTTATCTATCATCGAAAACTCCAATACCAAACAGTGCAAAATCGTATTTAACAGGGTCGTTAGCATCTAATATACGTAATTGTGTATCTAATTCGGCAACAGCTTTCCAATCGTTTTGTTTTCGGTTTAACATATTTAATTCTCTGGCAATTCTACCTGAATGTACATCTAAAGGAATTGATAATTTTGAAGGTGAAATGTTTTTCCACAAACCAAAATCAACACCATTATTATCATTTCTAACCATCCAACGTAAATACATATTTATTCTTTTGGCTGCACTTCCTTTTAGCGGATTAGAAATATGCTTGGTTGTACGTGCCAAATGCTCTTCTTCGAAAAATGCAGTTTTAAGCTGAAAAATTGAATCCTTCATATCTACTTCTCCTTGATGTTTAGTAAAAACACCCTCTAAACCGTTGTGGTTTGTATAAATATGTTTCAACGATTTTATAAACTGAATAAAATCATTTCCGTTAAAAGTTCGGTGTACAAATTGTTTCAACAAATCAACATCCGAATCTTTATGATTCATAATAAAATCTGATGGCGAATTATCCATAAGCTCCATCATTTTATTACAATTTCGGATAATCATTTTTCTATTTCCCCAAGCAATTGTAGCCGCCAAAAAACCTGCAATTTCAATATCTTCTTTTTTATTAAATCTATGCGGAATTTGAATAGGATCCGATTCAATAAATTCTAATCTATTATACTTATCAACTTTTTCGTCTAAGTAATTTTTTAACTGTACCTCATTCATCATATAAATAGCTTGCTTCTTTTCAGTTAAATTAAAAATGGTGCAATTTGGTTCTGCAAAAATACATAAACTTTAAAAGTTTACACAAAATCAAATAACACCAATTTATATGTCTAAATTTTATTTACAACAATTAGTTACATAAAATAAATATTCAAACAAATATTATTTCATATCATTAAGTTTAATAACCAATAACTTAAGGTAATCAATAGCTTTAATTATTCTTGAACCGTACCATGAAAACATTTTATGATCTATTACAAAAGTTTCTGCATCATGGGTTTGACTAACAATACTAATAATATCTCCATCGCTAAACTCTTCTGGCAAAAACACCAAATCAGGATTTGCAATATGAATATTTGCTCCTGTTACAACAGGATATCGTTCTTTTAAATTGGCAAATACGTTTTTTACATTAATTAATTCCATCATAGAACTTATAAAAGTATGGTTACCAGCAGCAATCCATGGGCTATTTAAAACAAAATAAATACCATTTCTAAACAAAAGTCCTTCTTTTACTTTTTCTAAATCTTTAAGCTGAAGTTCAATTTTAGTAATTATTTTTTGTGCTTCCAGAGTTTTGCTAAGCAAAGATCCTACTTCTGTAATAAGCTCAATTGCATCTTCAATATTTCTAACATCAATACTAAAAACATTAAAATTATTGGTTAATTCTAATAAAGTATCGTCATCATAATCGTCAACAGAAACAAATATAATATCCGGATTAAGTCCTTTTATTTTTTCAAAATCAACAGTCTCATTATTCGATACTATAGTTTTTTCTATCTGAAAATATTTAGGAATTACACATTTTGATGTTACTCCTTTTAATTGTTTTTCGGCATTAATATCATATATCAACTCACTTATGGTTGGAGACAATGATATTATTGAAGTAAATTTTGGTTTCATTTGGTGTGGTTTTTAATATAATAATCTGCTATAAATATGTATTTAAAAGTTAATGTAAATAAAAAAAATCTATTATATCAAACTATTATAAACAAATAAAGGCTACTAATACAGTAGCCTTTTTATATTATTAATTAAATTTTATTTTAACGATAGTAGGTATTGCTCCCATTTCCAAGCCGATGAAGTCATTTCATCTAAAGTTTTTTCTGCTTTCCAACCAAGTACGTCATTTGCTTTTGTAGTTGAAGCATAAGTTTGCTCAATATCTCCATCTCTACGTGGAGCGTAAGAATAATTTAACTCAACACCTGTTGATTTTACAAAAGAATCAATAACCTGTTTTACAGAAAAACCGTTTCCAGTACCTAAATTAAATACTTCATACTGTTTATCCGACTTGCTTTCTATTAAACGCTCAACAGCTTTAACATGGGCTTTTGCCAAATCAACAACATGAATATAATCTCTTACAGCAGTACCATCAACTGTATTATAATCTGTTCCAAAAACCTTTAATTCATCTCTCATACCTATTGCAGTTTGAGTAATAAATGGCATTAAATTGTTTGGTACACCAGTTGGGCTTTCTCCATTTTCTCCTGATTCGTGTGCTCCTACCGGATTAAAATATCTTAATGCTATTGCCTTTAAATTTGTATCGGCAACAGTTTGATCTTGCAACATCTCCTCTCCTATTTGCTTTGTTCTACCATAAGGCGATTCAGCAGGTTTTATTGGAGTATCTTCGGTAACAGGCAACACGTCGGGCTGACCATAAACTGTACACGACGATGAAAATACTATTCCACTAACATTATTTTCTTTCATAGCATCTAAAACATTTGCTAACGAAACCAAGTTGTTTTTATAGTATTTCATAGGAAATTGAACCGACTCTCCTACTGCTTTATAAGCTGCAAAATGAATTACTGCATCAATATCATAATCCTCGAAAAAATCATCAACTTTAGCACTATCTCTAAGTTTAAACTGTTCGAAAACAGGACGTTTTCCACTTAACTTTTCTATCCTATCTAAAACATCAATTGTAGAGTTAGATAAATCGTCGATAATAAGTACTTCGTATCCGTTTTTTATCAATTCAATAGCAGTGTGCGAACCAATATATCCAGTACCCCCGGTAACAAGTATTTTTTTCATTTGGAAATGTTTTATTTATACAAACCCAAATGTAAACTTTATTTTATAAATAATAATAGTGTAGCCAAATTACATTTTATTTTAAAACACAAAAAACCTCTTTATATTATCAACATAAAGAGGTTTTTTTTATTATAGTTTATTATTGTAATGCAATTTATTTACTACTTTCCTAATGCAAAAACTAATCCTCCAGCTATATAACCTTGTACATAAGCCGATCCAGAATTAAGTCCTATTCCTGAAGATCCTCCAGTTCCTATATTAAAGTACATACCTCCAAAACTAATTGGAGCTAACATACGAGCTTCTATTTTTATACCAACTTTATCGCTTATATAATGTTTAAATCCTGCACCTAATGTAACTGCAAACTCCCATACATCTTCGTACGATTGAAGTCGTGTGTTTTCTGGGCTAATTTGAGATGCTCCTAATGAGGTAACTATATAAGGAATGTTTTTTCCATGAGGCATTTCCTTTACAAAACCAACTTGATAATAATTTACATTTGTATTTATGTAATCATTACCAGTAAAGAAACCTTTATACCCAATTGCAGTATTTTGTCCGTGCCACGATAATTCTACTCTAGAATGCCACGACATCGGAAAACTTAAACTCAGGTTCCATGCTTCAGTATTATCAATATCAAAATTTCCTTTTCGTCCACCAAACATAAAACCATACATTGCTCCAATTTCGGTACTTCTCGATGGAGTTACTTGACGGTTTGAAGTTTGATATTGTTGCTGAGAATTGGTAGCAACACTTTGTTTACGGATAGGTTGAGCAAATAATGCCACACTTAATAACATCATTAACCCCAATAAAAGAGAGTTTTTTTTAGCCATCTTATTACAATTTTAAGTTAAAAGTTTGCATCAAAAAATATCAATATTTTTTTAATATCAATATCACAATTCAAATAGCCATATAAAATGTAGTATGCATTTATAATACTATAATTACTTGAAAATATCAATGCAATGAAAATCAAAACTTTAAGGTAGCTTTATAATTAAATAAGCAAGTACTCTATCATACATTCGGAATGTATATTCGATAAAACGCAAATAATAAGTATGTAAATACATAATTATTCAACATAAAAAAATGCACTTAAACAGTTTGATATAAACTATTTAAGTGCATTTTTAAAATAATATATTCTTATTTAAAAGCTTTATAACAACTGAACAAGTGCTTCGGCACATCGTTCTCCATCAACTGCCGCCGATACAATTCCTCCTGCATATCCTGCACCTTCTCCCGAAGGGAAAAGTCCTTTTATTTGTGGGTGTTCTAAAGTTTCTTTATCTCTTGGAATACGTACAGGCGATGAAGTTCGAGATTCAACACCAATTACCTGAGCTTCGTTTGTAATAAAGCCATGCATTTTTTTTCCGAAATCTTTAAATCCATTTTGCAACTGCTTACCAATTACAGAAGGTAACATTTCGTGCATTGGTACCGATGTTAACCCTGGTACGTACGATGTTGGCCCTAAATTATTAGAAACCTTACCCTTTATAAAATCAACCATACGCTGTGCTGGTGCGGCTTGTGTTTTTCCTCCGGCAATAAAAGCAGCATTTTCTAACGCTTTTTGATAATACATTCCTGCCAAAGGACCGTACTTATTATATTCTTTATAATCTTCGGGGTTTAATGAAACTACCATTCCTGAATTTGCAAACTCATTACTACGTGTAGATGGCGACATTCCGTTTACCACAACTTCGTCGGGTGCAGTTGCCGATGGAACAATAAACCCACCCGGACACATACAAAACGAATACACTCCTCGGTTGTTCGATTGTGTAACAAGCTTATATGCTGCGGCAGGTAAATCAGGTCCTCGTAAATCGCAATGATACTGAATACTATCAATTAACTCTTGCGGATGCTCTAAACGAACGCCCATTGCAAACGATTTCGATTCAATATAAATTTCTTTGCGGTGCAAAAGTTCGTAAATATCTCGTGCCGAATGCCCTGTAGCAAGTATAACCCCTTCTCCATCAAAAGTATTACCATCAACGGTTTTTACCCCTGTTATTTTATTACCTTCAATAATAAAATCGTTTACTTTTTTATCAAATAAATACTCTCCACCAGCATTAATAATACTTTCTCTAATTGCCTCAACAATATGCGGTAATTTATTTGTACCAATATGAGGCTGAGAATTTACAGCAATATCTTCAACAGCTCCATGAGCTATTAAAATATTTAAAATTCTTTTTACGTTACCTCGTTTTTTAGATCGGGTGTATAATTTTCCATCAGAATAAGTACCAGCACCACCTTCTCCAAAGCAATAGTTCGATTCGGGGTTAACAATATTATCCAGATTAATTTTCTTTAAATCCTTACGTCTCGATTTTACATCCTTACCACGTTCAAGCACAATTGGTTTATAACCTAACTCAATTAAACGCAAAGCTGCAAACATTCCGGCAGGCCCACTACCTACAACTATTACAGGTTTTTTATTCGATACATTTTGATACTCAATTTTATAATTGTGCTGTTCCGGAACCGAATCGTCAATATAAACCTCAACAACCATGTTAATTTTAACATTTGCTTTCCGTGCATCTATCGATCTACGAATTTGTCTAACATGATTAATTCTATCAAAAGAAACACCTACTTTATAAGCAACTTCTTTTTTCAACAACCATTCGTCATTTGCTACTTTTGGGCTTAATACTAACTGAAGTTCTTTCTGCATATTATTCAAATTTTAGTACTAAAAACACACCTCGTGTTTTTAAATAATCAATCGATCCTGTCCACGGAGAGTCAACACTTCCTGGCGGATTTCCATCTTCAACCATTTCATCTAACACACCAAAAGTTGCTCTAACTTCGGTTGTAAGTCTAAAAAATGGCAAATACCAATCTAATCCTGCTCCGGCATCCCAGGCAAACATTAGGTTTTTAGTTCTAAAACCTTGTCTTCCTGTTGTATTATCGTCCGATTTATTTTCGGCAAGAGTTAAGTTTATAGCCGGTGTAATACCCCCAATTATATACGGATTTACATTTCCTCTACGTTTACCAACTGCTTTTATTAATAATGGTAAACTAACGTAAGTTGAGTGTATTTCTCTTATTAAATTGTCGTCGTCATTTATATCAAAACCAAAACCTTCTATCAACGATTTATCGTAATATAAAAATCGTGTAGTATAATTAAGTCCTGGCTCAATTCTGAAATGAAAATATTCGTTCAGTTTAAAATCTCCTAGCAAACCAACTGTAAAACCTGTTGTTACCTTCGATTTTATACCAACCTTATGTTGGTTCGATTCTGACCCTTTAACAAATCCGGTTGAAGAAGGTGCAATTTTAAAATCATATATATTTACACCCAAAATATACCCCCAATGCCATGATTTCTCATCAAATTTAGGTAGGTTTTTTAATTCCTGACGGTGAGGTTTATACTGAGCTTGAATACTGTTACTTAAAAATAAAACAATAAATATTAAGTAAGTAAGTGTTGGTTTATATAACATATTTATTAAGCAACGTATTATTTAAATTATTCTGAAAGTAAGTTAGTGGATGTTATACAAACACATTTTAGCATAATTTTAAATATTTATAGAAAAATATTGTTAATTATACTAATCTTAAATTATTATAAACACACTTACACCAATAAATAATATTAGCGTAAGGTTATTACTTATAAAATTTAAACTGAATTCAGTTATTTACTCGAAATATAGATAGTAGAAATACCAAAAGTTAAAACATTAGCTGATGCGTTTTTAAAACCGTTTTTCAGTAGTATTGATAAAAATTCATCACCATAAGGAAAGGCAGCAACCGATTCGGGTAAGTATGTATATGCCGAACTATCGCTTGAAATTAATTTACCCAACATAGGAAGTATTTTTGTTGAATAAAATTGATACAAACTTTTCATAGGATTTTTAGTAGGCTGAGAAAGTTCTAATATCACTAAATCTCCTCCTGGCTTTAAAACTCTATTAATCTCGACTAAACATTTGCTAAGATTTTCGAAATTTCTGATACCAAACGATATTGTAATTGCATCAAAGGTATTATCATCGAAAGGCATATTTTCAGAATCTCCTTGAATCATATCAATTAAGCCATCAAGTTTTTTTTCTTTAATTTTTGCTTTACCAACCTCAAGCATTCCGTTAGATAAATCAAGACCCACTATTTTTTCGGGTTTTAATTCGGCCATTGCAATTGCAAGATCTCCGGTTCCAGTGGCAATATCTAATATTTTCTGAGCACCAGTTTGCTTAATCAATTTAACAACTTTCTTTCTCCAAATTATATCAATTCCCATTGATAAAAAATGATTCAGAAAATCGTAATTGCCCGAAATATTATCAAACATTTCAGCTACCTGATCTTTTTTACTCTTGTCAGATTCTTTGTATGGTTTTACTGGTGTACCCATTATTTTTATGTATATTTTGTTACAAATGTAGTTAAAAAACAAAACTACTTTTAATTAAAAATCAAACAATCTCTACTCTTAAACTATTGTGCTATAAATCAATAATATACATATTACTGCATAACGTATAAATAACAACTAAGTAATAGTTAATTATTAATTGTCAATGGTTAATTAACTAACAATTATAATAAATCAAATACAAGTAAGTAACTTATTTTATGCGATTGATTTATTTTGGTTGCCCTAATTTATTTCATACAGAATGGATTAATCAGTTGCTTTAAGATTGTTTAATTTAGCATAAACTAAATATTATATTTACGAAGAATACCCATTATATTTATATTCAGACACTAATATCTTCCTTTCATAACACATAGTGCAATAAATACATTTATTTGTTATCACTTTAATCATAAAGTTAGAAAAAGCATAAAGGGAGTAAACATTGTCAATTATCTTTTACATATTAATACAGTAAAGAGTGCTATGTAATAATTAACTTTTTTAAAAACAAATGTTTTAATTTTTTTTTAGACCTAACAAAGTATTTATACTGCGTAAGGTTAGTAAGTAACATGTTATCATCTTGTTTTGTGTAAAAAAAAACACTCTAAATCATTATGGCTTAACCAATAATTTAGAGTGTTTTTTCAAATACAAAACATAAATAATTATGCTTCGTTATAAATAATTTCGGTAGTAATTTCCGATGATTGCTTCAACATATAAAACACACCACAATATCTATCTTTCGATAAATTACAAGCTTTTTCAAGCTTTTCATGATTAAGATTTTTACCCGTAAAAACCCACTGAAGATGAATGTGTGTAAAATACTTAGGGTGCTCTTCTGCTAAAGTTCCTTCAACTACAACTTTAAAATCGTCTAATTCAACACGCATTTTTTTTGATAGAGAAACAACATCCATTGCAGTACATCCAGCTAACGCCTCAAGCATTAAAGGTTTTGGTCGGGGGCCTAAATCTTTACCGCCAACAGCTTCTACTGCATCAACAATAAGTTTGTGTCCGTTAACTTCCGACTCAAACGCCATGCCACCAATCCATCGTGTTTCTAAAACTTCTTTTGCCATATTATAATATTTATTTTCAATTTGAATTTAGGTAATAAAACTAGCTTATTACTACCAATAAACAAAAGATATTTTAAGTTCAATTATCAACTCAACACTCCGTTAAATTAACAATGTGCAATTTTTAAAAGTAAAATTGAAGAATGGAACAATTTAACTTTATAAGTTTTCTATCTGCCAGCATATTCCCTACATTTAAATTTGATAGAAACACTTTGTAGATTCACGAAATACTAATGGAATGGATTGAATTTTCTGCATATGAAAACTTAAATAATTACATAGATAATGTGGCTATAAAGTTTGGCAAGTAATATATAATTAATTTTGTATAACGGTCAGGATAAACGGCGTGGCGGCGCTTAGCCTGACCGTTTTAGCCTTTGTTGGCTATCCGTATTTTTTTACTTCTTCTTTTCTAATTTTTTAACAGGACTACCAATATAAATGCCATCTTCAACAATATCTTTTACCACAACTCCACCCATTCCAATAGTTACATTATCACAAACTTTAATTCCCTGTCTTATCGAAGAATTTGTGCCGAAGTAAACGCAGTCTCCTATCTCACATATTCCACTAATATTTGTAGCTGGTGCTGTTGTAAAATAATCTCCTATTTTACAATCATGTCCTATGGTTGTATGCAAATTTAAATGTGCATGTTTTCCAATTACGATATCAGTTGTTATTATTGTTCCTGCAGTAATTATACTCCCTTCTCCAATTTCCACCCATTCAGAAATTACAACAGAAGGATGAACAATGGATGTATATTTGGTTTCTTTTGGTAATTTTTCAACTACTTTTTTTCGTGTTTTGGGGTCTCCTATCGCAACGAGAACGTAATAATCAGAAGGATTAAATTCTTCATCGGTAATGACTGGAACACCATGAACTTGTTTATTCTTTTCATAAAACTCCTTTGTTTCTAAAAAGCAAGCAATTTCTTCTATTTTCAAATCTGTTCCTGCAATACAATCTATCAGACATGTTAATACTTCTCTGCCAAAGCCACCTGCTCCAACGATTAAAACTTTGTTGTCAAATTTTATTTTGTTTAATTTTTTCCTGATGGTAGCCAACAACTTATATTACTTTAGAAGCAACGAAATATTACAGTTTAAATATTCTTATATAAATAAAAAATTATTTATTGGCTTTTTTATATTGTTGTAGTTTAATCAAACACTTTATATAATATTCATTGTTACTTGTCTTTCTGGTATAATCATAGAAGTATCGTATCCTGAAAATTTAACTAAATACTCTACTATTGAAGTTCCAAAAGCATCCGATCCTTTATCTAGACCACTAGTTTTTATATAATTCATAACAGCTCCAGGACCTAATAAATGTGATGCTGCCAGCATACCCGATTCAGTTATTTTTATTCCTCCAATAACTCTACCTTCATATCTTAAATAATTCCTTAACTTATATTTATTAATTGAGCATAATGCAATAAAAGCATCTTCTTGAATAGATGGGGTTCGTAAAAATTTAGATTTATTATGTATTGCTAAATCATGCATTGCAAGCCTTCCGAATTGGTATTTACCTAAATATCCTAATGTATTTACCTTATCATATTCTCCCGATGATTCTCTGTAACCAATCTCCTCTTTAAACCTGATAAATCCCTTAGCATCAATCATCGGAGTTAGTTTACGTAAATGTTCGTCTTTTGGTATAAGTACCAACATATTTTTATATCGAGCGTCAAGCTCAACTATATCTATCTTAGTTTCTGCAACTAAATACTCATCACAATTATTTAATTCTTTATTTATTTCGGTAAAACCTAAAAGCAAAAAAGTAAACAAAAATAATGAACTAATAAAAATTATTTTCATAGTAAACTGGTTAGAGTTAAGCATCAAATGTAACTGAATATCAATAATAGACATCATTATTTAGTTAAATTGAAACCTTAAGCAGTTAAATAACGTATTTTACAAGCTATACGACTATTAACTCAATACCAAAACATATTTATAATACAATTCTTACAAGTTATATTCTTTAAAAACTACACAAAATGGCACTAAAAATACATATAATGAAACTTAAACTTATCGTTTACATTATATTCTAAAGCTGGAAATGGAATTTTTATAACATTTAAAACATCTAAAACAGTATTAAAAAATTCCGAACCAGTATCAATATTCGAAAGTTGTAAATCTAACCCCAACAACAACTTTCTGTAACGCATATCGTTTATAGTTGGCGCACCGCTATACATGCCCTCTGCCCCATAACCTACCGATACATTAAGCCATTTTGGTATTGAACTGTGCTTGAAAAAAGACCACAAATTTAACGATAACCAATATGTTTGTCCGTTATAATCTTTTAACATCGATTCTACTCCTCCTCCACCTAAAGTATTTGGATTTTCTTGAGCGTATTTTGTATTATGATACGAGTACTTTAGTTGAACCCGTTGTTCGTTCCAAAGTAATTCCTGGCCAATTAATAATGTGGTACCACTAGCATTAGCAACAACATCTCCCATTGATGCTCCCCATTCTTTCGATAAACCATCTAAAACCTCAACAGCAGTTAAAAATACAAAACCAACACTTCCACCGTATAATATGGCTTTTTTACGTTCGGTACCCGACCATTTAAACAACTCCATACCTAAATACCCCATATAATATGCAGTAGTAGCATGACCCACTTTATCCATTTGTAGCCAGTTGCTATTATCGTTTATAAAATGAAAGGAGCTTCTTGGATAGTTCTTATACCACATTTGGTTAAGTCCTATCAAAGTAGCTCCTCCTACACCTATTATACTACCCGCTACAATTTTCTGACGCGCTGTATTTAAAGTATCACTATCTGTAAAAATACTTTGAGAATATATATTTACAGATAGTAACAGTAAAATAAAAATTTGGGTAAATTTCAATTTCTTTTATTTTTAATATTTATTAACTCGATAAAAAAACAACTACCTTTTAATTCCTTGCTTATTCAACCAATTAATATACTTACGTCGGTTTTCTGCATGACCACGACTTCCTCTAGCAAATTCATGATAACCAAATTTAACACTACTAGCACACATATAATAGTATTTGTGTTCCGAATGGTTAAGTACAGCATCAATTGCATCAATTTCGGGTATGGTAATTGGCCCGGGTGGCAAACCATGATTTTTGTAAGTATTATATGGAGAATCTATTTCTAAATCTTTATACAAAACCCTACGTACCACAATATTATTATCGGCTTTTTGCTCTAAAGCAAAAACAACAGTTGGATCCGATTGCAACTTCCAACCATCTCTTAATCTGTTTAAATAAAGTCCGGCTACGTCCCTTCTTTCTGCACTTTTCACAGTTTCTTTCTGCACAATTGATGCAAGAATGCTCACTTCTGTTGAAGTTAATTTTAATGCTTTAGCCTTTTGTAATCTATCATTATTCCAAAATCTATTATACTCCCTTTCCATTCGAGTTAAAAACTCCTGGGCAGTTGTATTAAAATAAAAATTATATGTATTCGGAATAAATAAAGAGCCTACATTTTGTTTGGTTAAATTATTTTTCTTCAGAAATTCAGGGTTAAGTATTGCTTTTAACACTTCATTTGAATCAACATCAATTTGTCTCGAAACCTTACCTGCCAACTCCTCAACAGTATCAACAGTATTAAAAACCAATTTAACTTCAATTTGATTTCCTAAACGTAAATAGTTAATTAAATCGTTGTTCGACCATCCGTTTTTTATTTCATACTTACCGGGTTTAACTCTAGTATCGAATTTTTTAAATTTAGCAAGCTGAATAAATGATGATTTGTCTTTTAAATACGGAGTCAATTGATTGACTAACTTTTTAAAATCAGCATCTTTTTCAACATATATGTATGTTGATTTTTCGTTTTCAATTTTTACATTTGGGTTATAGATTCTGTTATAAAAATAACCTGCAACTACACCCCCTATTATTACAAAAACTGCCAATAACAGTAATATCTTTTTCATAAAAATAATTTTATATTGTATCGTTTATTGCTACTAGCAAATTGATATTTTTTTACATAAACATAAAACACTCCCCTTCTTTTCAATTATAACTTAAACTTGTGTGTTTTAAACAAATAAAGTTTAAATAGCTATTACATCATTCATAAATATTTGAAATTCAAGGCATTAAAGTATCGTTAAATCATAAAACAAACGTGTATATCATTAATAATATAGTAGTTTAAACTTGTATTACTACTTTTGCAAGTGTAAATAAAAACATATACTTTCCTCTGTTTCAATAACAAATTAAATGTTTTTTATCGGAACAAAAAAACTAACACAACGCTTTAATATTTAAAAGTATAACATATTATTAATTCCAAAATAAAATATATGAAACTTTTATTATCTAAAATTTCTAATAAAATAAACCACTATTTATTTTACTTGAATCTTAAATTTGAAGGAATATTTTGGAAAAGCAAACAAAATAATACTGTATTAAACAACTCGTATTGCGGTGATATTTGCATATTAAAAACAGAAGCAAAACTACACCTATACAATTTTAATAAGTATGTTTCTAAAACACAAAACGTTCATTTAAATAATAAATCAGAATCTGAACAAAAAGAAATACTAAAAAATATAGAGTACAATATTGAAAATGCTAAAACCAAATTTGTTTTTAAAATAAATAAGGCTGATACAATTATCGAACACCTAAAATCTCAGGATATAAAATCAAATTGCAACGATATTTCTGATATAAAACAAAAATTTACTAATGCTAAATTAAAATTAGCATCAGTAAAAAATAACATTAAAAACGGTTCTATTCAACAATCAAACTTGGCCATATAAATTAAAAAAGCCATTGTTGTTTTTTATTGAACAGACAATACCATACAAATATAATTCGACAGGATTTCGAGTTTCCCTTCCTGTAAGCTCCGTTATTCTGCCGAATTATTCCCTTCTGTTTTTTTTGCTACAACGCAAACAAAAATTCTAAAGTATCAACACCGTCGGCATATTCATTTAGCAACGGATGTTGAGATTTTCCAAATTCAACTTCCGAATAATCTTTGTTAGCCGAAGCTACAACACATTGAATTTTATCAAAATCAAGTTCTAACTTAGTTTTTATAGCCTCCTCAGTTTCATAAAACTCATAAAACAAAGTTGCTATCGGACTTCCGTAACTTGGATCTTCTTTCAGCATAAAAAATCCATTTTCCAGAATTTTAAACTTACTCATTAAATACACCGCCTTATTATAATCGTAGTTATTGGCATATTTAGCATGATTAACTAAGTCTTTATAAGAAAAAATAGCCTTAAACAAATTGTCGAAATCATAACCTTTTGGCACATATAATTTCGAAACACTTCGGCATCCTAATCCAAAATATCTAAAAATATCTTCTGCCAAAAGTTTTAATTCTGCCTCCGATTCATCTCCTGACAATACCGAAACCGAATTTCTGTTTTGTCTTATTATAGATGGATAATCTTTAAAATAATGATTAAAATATCGGGCAGTATTATTACTTCCAGTTGCAATTACAGCATCGTATCCTGTTAATTTATCTGATACAAACTTTATTTTATCCGCAAACTTAGGTTCAACATCAATAAGCAATGACGCAATTATTGGAAAAAACTTATTGTCGTTTGATGATAATTTTGCTATAACTTTATTTCCACTTATTAATACCGATAAAAAATCGTGAAACCCAACAAGAGGAATGTTTCCTGCCATTATTAAACCAATGGTTTTAGGTTCCGAAACTTCATTATTATAATTACTTAGCCAATTGTTTAATTTATCTTCGGTAAGTAAACCCGCCCATTCTTCTATCGAAAACAACACATTATCTTTAGTAAACCAACCGTTATAATGAATTGCTCTGTTTATCTGCGTTAAAAATTCATCGTAGAATTTTTCATTTATCTGTAAATTATTTTTTTCAATGCCGCTGTTTTTAAACTGACCGAAAAACTCTCCTAACTTTACAAATGCTCTTACTCTGCTATCTCTATTCATTATTACTTATTTTATACTTCAAAAAATAGTTTAGCCCAAGTAGTAAAACTTTATTACAGCAATTACTAAATGGCAAATTTATTTATAACAAAGTTTATTTAACTCTAAAACTTAGCCTTATAAACATGGCAAGTAGGCATAGTACCTTTGTTATTATAATAGTTCTGATGAAAATCTTCGGCATCGTAAAACTTACTTGCTTTTGTTATTTCAGTAACTACATTATAACCCTTATCAATCAATATATTTTTATACTTTTCGGCTATTTCTTTTTGTTCATCCGACAAATAAAATATTGCCGATCGGTACTGAGTTCCAATATCTGGTCCCTGTTTGTTTTGTTGAGTAGGATCGTGTGTTTCGAAAAACATTTTCACCAAATCGTTATAACTAATCAAATCAGGATTATACGTAACCTCTACAGTTTCGGCATGATTTGTATTGCCCGACGAAACCAAATTATAAGTTGGATTATCAATTGTACCTCCTGTATATCCCGAAACTACCGAAATTACACCTTCTTGTTTTTCCATCCAATATTCGGTACCCCAAAAACATCCTGAAGCAAATAGTGCTTTTTTATATTTATCCTGATTTTCAACAAAATTCATGGAAACAGAATTTACACAGTGTCGAGTATTTTTGCTAGTATAACCTTCATTTAAAAAAACATGTCCTAAATGACCTCCACAATTTGCACAAACTATTTCTGTTCTTCTACCATCGGCATCAGCAATTCGTTTAACAGCTCCATCAATTTCATCATCGAAACTTGGCCAACCACATTGGCTATTAAATTTCGATGTGGAATTATAAAGTGGTGCATCGCATTGCTTACAAGTGTAAACACCTTCTTCGTAAAACTTATCATATATCCCCGAAAATGCATATTCAGTTCCTTTACTTATTATAACCCTTTTCTCTTCCGAGTTTAATTCGTTTAACTTCATATCTGTATTTTGTGAAATAATAGTCAATGTACTTAATTGCAAAACTAAAATTATTCCTAACTTTTTCATAAAATTCATTGCATTTATTTATCTAAAATAAGTAACGTAAATACTCGTTTCAAAAAAAAATGCTTACACATTAAATAGCATAAGCATTTTAAATTATTCTAATATATTTTATTAAAACATAATTTGTTCACTAGCGTAGCAAAGTTTTTTATTAGAACTTATAAATTCCTCCTGCCATAAACTGAAATCCTTGAACTGGATAATCTCTATAAATCTCGTAATTATTACCAAGCACATTATTAAATTTAGTAAAAACCGAAATTTGTTTAGTAATATCATAACCAGCTTTAAAATTCATGTCGAAATATGAAGCTAAATTTTCCTGCCCCAATATAATTCCATCAACACCAATTTTATCATATACAACCGTTTTACGAGAACTAACATAATACATTGATGTACCAATATAAAAGCCTTTAAAAAATCGGTACTCAGCATTAATGGTAAGTTTCATTAAAGGTTTATTATAAACCGTATCTAAACCAGTTGAATTAAAAGCATTTGTGTTTAGATTAATACCCGCATTAAAATCATTCGATTCGTAATCTAAACCAGCATTAAATCCAAAAACGTGTACCGTATCATAAACAACCGAATAACTATTATCGGCCTCCCAACCGTTTACTAAATCATCAACCTTAAACTTCTGATTATTTCTAATAAACTGTACAAATCCATTTTGCTTACTATAACTAGCACTAACATCGTAAGTAATATTAGATGTTAACCTACCTCTAACTCCTCCAAATGCATTAAACACAATGCTTGTTGGTGCAATATTTTGTGTAGGCGATAAAAAAGGATTTTCGGTAGTAAAATCTTTATACGAATTTTGCTTTAACTCTCCATCAACACCAGCATAAGCAATCATTAAACCCTCAACCACACTATACGAACCCGATATTTTTGGATAAACTAAAAACTTGCTATTATCTCCGTTTTTATCTAACGAATAAACAAAACTAGCTCCAATATTTGCATCATAATTATCTCCTTTTATTTCTAAAACAGGAGTAATATTCATGTTTGTATAACCAGTACTAATAACCGAATCAACATAATATTGTTGTTCAAAAGAGTTATTAATAAAATCAACACCCGCAGTTACATTAAGTCCAAAATCGCTAATCGGAAATGCAAATTCTACATCCATAATTGCTCTATTCTCTCTGCTTCCGTATCTATCCCACATAGTGTAGGCTTGCAAAACACCTTTATCGAAAGGTATATTGCGTTTTCTTCCATTAAATTCATACGATGCATCGCCTTGAATAGTTTGATAATACTGACCTATATTAATGTTTTTTACCAAATCGTCCGAAACCAAAGCATCGGGCACACCATACCAATTATTCTGTTTATAACTATAAGTTAACGTACTTTTTAGCTGATGATTTTTAAACTGTTTCCAATAAAAACCATCTAATGATGTATTTACATACGAATCGTTAAACTTAACATCCTTAATACCTCCCTCAGACGAAAGGTGTTTTATATGAATACCGAAACGTTGTTTTTTAACCTTTTTATTATTCATATAAAAATCAACCAAAGGAGTTTTATAATTTCCATAACCAACAGCTATATAGTTATTAAAACTCTTTTCCTTCTTTTTTCTAGATTTCTTTTTAGACCCCATTTTAGAAGGTTCGTAAGTAGAAACAACTTCTGTTTTATAGGTTTTATAATCTAACTTTCTCTTTTTATTATCCGAATTATCAATTTCAGGATCAACCTTTATTTTAACAACATCCGAAACCTCAGGATTATACGCACGCACCACATGCACTACCGTACCCAAATCTTTATCATGTTTTTCTTCATCTTCCTGAGCATATAAAACACCCGAAAACAAACTCAACAAAACTATGTTATATAGTATATTTTTCATTTTTTATCTATTTCTTTTATCAACTTAAATATCTAATCCAAAAACTAATTTGCTACCTCTACGTTATTAACATCATCAACACTCTCGGTTGGAGTTTTTGCTTTTATAGTTTCTAACATTACTTCGGCCTCAGCTTTTACATCTTCAAACTTAAAGTTTCTCAAAATAGTTTCTAATGTATAAACTGCTTGATATTGATCGTTTAAAGCATCAAAATTCCTTGCCATAATTAACAACGATTTCGAAGCCCAATATTTATAACCAGCATATTTTTTAGCAACCTCAAACACAACTTTATTCGATTCCTCGTACTTACCATCTTTATGCAAAAAGAATGCATGATAATACATAGCCTCGGCTTTAACTTCTCCTTTTGCCGTTATTTGCAACTTAGCATAAGTTTGTTTTGCCATTTCTTCATCTCCGTTTTGCATTGCATTACGGGCAATAATTAACTCAGCCTCCGATTTTATTTTATCACTAACAGTGCTACTTGCACTTACAATAACTGCCGATTGTGTAGCCTTACCAACTTCGCCTTTGGCATTATATAAGCGCATTAAATTTACTTCAGCATAATATTTATTTTGTTCGAACTCTGCAATATTCAACAATTTCTCAAACGAATTAATTGCTGGTAAAGTATCTTTATTCATCAAATATATTTCAGATGATCTAACCAACGAACGCTCTACAAACTCATTATTTTCGTTTTGCAACACCGTTTCGTAATTACTTAAAGCATCGTTATATTCTCCGGTTTGATACTCGCATTGTGCTAAATAAAAATGAGCACTCAACTTTGATATACCTTTTGGATATTCTTTTAAATAACCTTTCAAAGCAGGTTTTGCCTTAGCATAATTACCTTTTAAATACGATTGTTCAGCAGCTAAATACGAAGTAGAATCGGCTTGAGATTCTGTAATATCCATAAAATCCAAACCTCTAACCCACTTTACATATTCTGCAGAGTTACCCATATCAATATAAATTTTACGAGATCCGGCAACTGCCTGTTTAGCAACTTCGGTTGATGGATATTTTTCTACAATATCTCTATATTCAGAAAGAGCTTTCTCTTTTTTATTAGAGTTATAATAAATCAAAGCCTTCTTTAGCTTAGCCTTTCTAACATAAGAGCTTCTAGAATAGTTTTGTTCAAGTATATTAAACGATTTTATTGCTTTTGCATCATCGTTTAATCTTAAATACGAATTTCCTAAAAGATACAAAGCATCATCTCTAAGATTCGATTTCGGGTATTTTTCTAACAATAAATTTAATGTTGAAATTCGTTTATCGTTTTGTTTAATTAAACCATAACAAACAGCCTTTTGATAAGTTGCATAATCAGCTTTCGACGATCCAGTTTCAATTGATTTGTTATAATTATCAAGCGATGGCCAATATTTTGCATCCATAAAATAAACATCACCCAATCGCATATAAGCATCGTTTTTCAAGTCTTTATTTATAGTTTCTCCACTTAAAAATAACTCGAAATTGGTGATTGATTCTTTATAATTTTTCAACTTAAAATTAGTGTACCCCATATTATAAGGCAACATTTTAGTTTCGTTCCACTTTGAGCTATTGCTTTCTAAACTAAAAGATTTAAACATTACCAATGCATTATCAAACTCTCCTAAACGATACTCTGTTTCGGCCATCCAATATTTTGTTTTAGATAAAAACTCAGCATTAAATCCATTGTTTAACGATTTTTGAAGATATATTTTTGCATCACTAAATCTTTCATCCTGAAAATATTGTATTCCTCTAAAATATGATGCCTTCTGATAAATCACCTTCATTTTATAAGAATTCAACCCCGTAGAATCTAAAACATCAATTACTTCCTGATAATCATTCGATGTTAAATAAGACTCCACCAACAACTTATAAATTTCATTTTTGTGCAACGAGTTTGGGTAAGTTCTTAAATATCGGTTTAAAGCCTGAGATGAAGTTTCCGCAACATTACCAACATCGTAACTTAACTTTGCATAATTATACAATGCATCTTCTTTAATTTTTTCGTTATAATCCATGTTCGATGCCGAACGAAATGCGTTTTGAGCCTCGTTTTTCTTACCCAATTTTAAGTAACTCGACGCCAATTCGTAATAAGCATTTTGCGCCAAAACCGAATTTCCGGTAACTATTTTATTAAAATAAGAAATAGCCTTTTCATATTCTCCAGCTTTAGCATAAGAATATCCTATTTGATAAAAATGTGTATTATCAAACTTTTTGCGTTTGCCTTTATAGTTTAATAAGTGTGGCAATGCCGATTTATAATCTTCAAGATTAAAATAACTTTCTCCAACTAATTTAGATAAATCAGAAAACTGCTTACTTTTTTTATTATTCAATAAAGGTTCTGCAACGTCAATAGCTTCGCTATATTTTTCTTGATTAAAATAAATTTGGCTAATAAAAAACGGAACCTGACTTGAGTATCTTTTATCGTCTTTTACTTCATTAAAATACTTTAAAGCAGTTTCGTTATTATTCTGCAAATAAGCAATATGCGCATAATAATATTTCGATTCTACCCCATATTTACGAGCCCCAAACATTTTTGAAAATCCAACTTTTGCAGGCTCGTACTTTTTAGAAACATACTCAACATACGATTTCTTAAACAAGAAATCATTCCTTTGATTTTTTGGTAAATCATAAGGATCAATCATTTTATAATACACTAAACTCTTAGCATATTTAGCAGTTGTAAAATAATAATCTGCAATTTCAATTATGGCTTTATTTTTTTTAGTTGAAGTAGGATTATTATCAATAAAACTCTTCATTTTGTAATCTCCACCTTTCTCTCCTAATTTTATACTACAAAGAGATGAGTAATACTCCGACGATTCAATAACATCTTCGGTAGCTTTCGATTCTTTTTCAATTTTTTCGAATTCTAGCTGAGCAACAGCATATTGTTTATGATGATATAAATTAACAGCATCATCATACTGTTTATTGCTATTCAAATACACTTCCGACGTTTGAGCCACAACTGCATTAACGCAACCCGAAAGTACAAGTACAATTAAACTAATACGTTTGAACATAATTATTAATAAGATTTTAGGGAACTCTAATACTTTTTCTTGATTAACTTATCTTGAAATTTTCAGAGGCAACCTTTAGTTAGTTCTATAATTCGATTAGCAAATATAATACAATCGAATTCCTACTTTAGTAAAAAATAATATAAAAATAATTAGCAATAAAATCATAAAACCAACATTAATATTACAAATACACCTTAAAACATAATATTTATAGATATATAAAAGCAATAAACCTTATTATTTAACACTTTAGTTATTTACACATAACAACACCAATATCAGTATTATAAAATCATTCTTAATTCAGATTATTATACATTTTAAAATGATTTATAATTTAATTTTATTCAGAATTTCAGACGTATTAGAATTACTTTTATCAACACCTCCATAAATATTGAATGATGTTAATTTCATTCCACAAAACTCAATAATTTGTTTCTGAAACATCTTTTTTAATCTAAAATTAGCTCCCGTTATTGTATAAATAAACGATGGAGCACCAGTGGTAGTAAATATTTTCACACTTTTATTTACCAATAATCCTTTCGGTTTTGAATTCACATATTCAAAAGCAAATCCTTTTGAAAAATTCCAATCAATAAAATTTTTTAATATTGCTGGCATACTACCCCACCAATATGGAAATACAAAAACTAATTCATCAGCTTCCGAAATTTTATTTTGATAATACTCAATTTCAGGAGTTACGTTTAAATCATTTTCATTATCGAAAGTAAAAAATGGCTGTTGATACTTCGATCTATACAAATCAATTGTTTCAACTTCATAATTTTTAGCTAATGCTAATTCTTCATACTTTTTTGCCATTGCAAAAGAAAACCCATTTATTTTTGGATGAGCAATAATTATTAAAGTTTTCATTTATTTAAATTTCATAAAGTTGTGTACATCTAAGATAATAGTTAAATATTAGACATCTATAAGTAGTTGAATTTTCATTAAAAAAAATGAGTTTTTAAGCTGATATTATTTCTTGAATAAAAACACATCGTTAAGCAAATAATGTTTTATAAATACCTTT